>MHFD01000086.1:11752-12743 GCA_001804045.1 Omnitrophica bacterium RBG_13_46_9 | reverse complement strand
AATCCCGCCGTCCACGAGTTTTTAGGTGTAGCGGACCGGGTGGCCTCGTTCGGCGACCTCGGCACTCCTTCGGACATTGCGTCCTCAGTCGCGGGCGGCCTGCGGCCGTGCCGAGCCTTGTTGGGACATTTAGGCGGTTATTTCAGGGGAACCCCTGAAATATGTTCGAACAAAAGCGAACACACACAGCCAATTAAAAATCCCTCCTTAACGGAGGGATTTTTAATTTCAAGGGGAAAACCTAAAGTTTTCCCCTATGACGATCGCTTCGCTCGCTGTACCTCTTTCCTAATAGGAAGACCGTAAGAGTATGTATTCTAAAAAACAAGAGAAGGGAGAATATCTCCCTTCTCTTGTTTTATCTTATCCCTCTTACAGAGGTGTCCTTCGGACCTGAAATTACGTGCTATTACGAATCGTCCTTCGTCCATCGTCCTTCGGAACGAGCAATAGCGAAGGTTTAAACCTACTCTACTATTATGAATTACGCTGCTAAAAGCACCGGCGCGATCTTTTCGTAGTCTTCCCGCGCGTTGTAGGCTTCGGCTGGCCTGTACATCAAATAGCCCTGTATGAGTCTTGCTATGTTACCCGAAACGATAGCTTCGATATACTCGGATGGCGTAACTCCCTGCAGGTCAAAATGCGTCTTTAAATAGAAGCTCAATACTCTCGTCGCAGCCGACTCTTTCGTGTCATTTACGTATCTCGCCAACCACATCGTGGCGTATGTCTCGATCTGGAACTGGCTCCGGTAAGCGTCTTTGTCAGCCCTCGCCTTGGCAAGGTGCCCAATATCGACCGGGATGAACCTTATGCCGAGAGCCGTAAGCTTAGCGAGAAGCTCCTTGGGCGTTTCGCGCGAAACAAGCGCAATGGTCTTATCTCCTCTTTCGCCGGCTCTCGCTATAATCGCGTTTATGTACCTCTTATGCGCCATTCCGCTTACTTTGATCTTATCCTTTCCGAAGTCAAACCTGTCCCCATAAGT
>MHFD01000086.1:10009-11744 GCA_001804045.1 Omnitrophica bacterium RBG_13_46_9 | reverse complement strand
CGATTGTTTTCATTATATCGCGGTAGTCATTCACGAATGATTTCATGCCTTCCGCGAAAATCGCCTCGCCCGCGGCTTCGAGGTCAGCGACCTTTCCCGCTTCCGCTAAAGCAGATTTCGCTGCGTCGAAATTTTTCACGATCGTATCGCTCACTTCCACGCCTTTCATGAGTCCTAAGATTGTTTCATAAGGAAGGGTATTCACTATATCCGGACCCATGATAGGAGTTACGTAAATATCATCCGGGTAGTATTGCTGGAAGGCATCCGGCATTTTAGAGCGCTTTGACCCTGTAGAGGCCAGGAGGAAATCCTGGACCTTCGCGCCCGCTTTCTTCAACGCATTGAACTGCGGTGAACCGAATACTTCTTTAAATGTCGTATTGTAACTCACGGTGGTGATTCCATTCGCGAGTTTTCCCTGTAGATTTTCGGGAAGAACTTGAGCAAGCTTCACATCCCAGCGGCTTACGAAGAAGCTCGCGACAGAATAGATTTTACTAATATCAATACCGGATTCATAGGCGCGGTTAAGCCCTCTAACGTAAGCTTCCGCTACCTTCCTGTATTGTTCATCGGTGAATATAAGGGTAGCGTTCACATTCCTTCCGAGCGCTATTACCTCTTCTATTATCTTGTAACCCGCCTCTGTAGCCGCGACTTTTACCATGATGTGGTCCTTGTCAATATCGGTCCATTTCTTGGCTTCTTCGACCGAGGCCTGGACGTCATCGGCCTTCTCCGGATTAAGCTCAACGCTGAATTTGCCGTCAACGCCGTATTTTTTAAATACTGATATTACAGAGATGGCGAGCTCCTTTATTATCTCGAAGTATATCTGGTCCCGGGAAAGGCCTTGAGTAGCCAATTTCGCGATCTTGGCCAATACTTCCTGGTCTTTTAGATAGGCCTTGATAAGCGTGGGATTTGTGGTAACACCTGTAATATTGTGATCGCGGACAAGAGAATCGAACTCGCCTGACTTTATCATGTTCCACGTAAGCCCATCGAGCCATATCTTCTGGTTTATCTGGCGGAATTTAAGGAGAGACGACGGGGTCGCCGCCTTAACTATGCCGGCCCTGTCAAAACCGTGCTGGGCATATAACTCAGCCGGTGTGCCGGATTCCCCGTATTTATTTATCCCAAGGGCTTTAACGCTGTCAGGATATACCCGCTCCTGTACCAGGACATTGCTTATCTTGTCTGCCAATATTTCGGAAAGCGCGTCAATTACACTTATGATGTTCGCGCTATCCCTTATCATATCCGCAAACGTCCTTCTATTACCTCTGTCTTCTATTGCCTTGATTTGCGTGACGTTCACGACTTTTACCTTTTTACCCTGGCTGGCCAGTTCCTTCGCGGCGGCTACAGCGTCAACAGCCGTAACACCGCTTGAGACAATCGTGACGTCATATTTAGTATCTGTTTTTGGCTTTCCGGACTCTGAGTCGTATAGGACATAAAATCCGCGCCGAGCTCCCTCCTGCCAGTTTTCCGGCTTGGCCAAAATGGGCGTATCAAGACGTGCCGGCCTTATATAGTGTATGCCGCCTTCCTTAGACGCTATGTCACGTATCTGCCTTAAGAGAACTCTCTCCTCTTCGGCATCCGAGCCTTCGTATGTCCTGACGCCCGGAAGAGCGCCAAGTACGCCGAGTGAATGCGCGTCCTGGTGTGTACGGCCATCCGGACCTGTTGCAAGGCCGCCGTGTGTCCCAACAATGATAAT
>MHFD01000086.1:9778-9872 GCA_001804045.1 Omnitrophica bacterium RBG_13_46_9 | reverse complement strand
CTGCCGGTACATATCTTCCAACCGTGTTTGAAGGTGAATATGTGCCGAATGCTCCTGCGAATTTATCGAACATGACCGAACCCTTGAGGTCAGC
>MHFD01000086.1:0-9747 GCA_001804045.1 Omnitrophica bacterium RBG_13_46_9 | reverse complement strand
TCTTAACTAATGCATCTATGCTGAACCCCGTTCCGGCAAGTTGAGTTAGATCGCTATCAATAATATCAAACGCGCTCCTTACATCCGGTTCTTTGGGCGCCGAGCCGTGTTTGTCCATGCCGGGAAGGCCGGAGCCTTTTTTTGTCTTTGCTATGATAATGGTCGGTTTGCCGTTCCTCTGCTGTGCCGTCTCAAGCGCATTGACAACGCTCTCCATGTCTTCGCCATCTGCCCTAATGACGTTCCAACCCCTGGCTTCCCAAAGTCTGACCTGTCCTTCGTAATCCACATCTGTATCAGTGACCTTTCCGTCTATCTGTATGCCGTTCCAGTCAAGGAATGCCACGATATTGTCAAGCTTCATGGCACCAGCCCATCGCGCGGCTTCATCGACCTGTCCTTCCTGTGTCTCGCCATCGCCCATCATCGCGTAGGTCGTATAAATCTTTCCGTCCATCTTGGCAGCCAGCGCCATACCGACAGCGGCCGAAATCGCCACGCCTATGGAACCGGCTGACATGTCGACACCCGGGGTTTTTGTCATGTCACTATGACCTTGCAACATACCGCCGAGTTTTCTAAGTCTTGAGAACTCTTCTACCGGGAAGAACCCTGCCCTGCCAAGCGCCGCGTAAAGGCCCGGCGCTGCATGGCCTTTCGAAAGGACAAATCTGTCCCTATTGGCCCAGTTAGGATTATTCGGGTCATAATTCATTATCCGCGACCCGTCCTTGTGCCTGCCGAAGTATAAAGCCGTTATCATCTTCAGCATCGAAAGAGAGCCGCCCGGATGGCCTGAACCAGCTTTAAATATCATCTCTATTACATCGCGCTCTAGGATCCTTGTTATTATCCTAAGGTCCTGTATTGTTTCATCCGTGAGATCCGAACTTTTCGTCGCGTAATCCCTTGTCTCCAAATTCTGGTCGAGGTCGGCGGCAGAGAAGGTTTTCTTATCCTTCAGTATATCACTCACTGTATGTCCCGCGGGAACCCCTGTCTCTTCTCCCTTTTCACTTACTGCAGCCGCGGTGTGACGCAGATCGATTTCGTTGGCAGGCTTTATTTCGCCTACAAACCATAGTATCGGCAAGCCGAGCATTACTCCGACTTCGTGGGCAAGATGTCTTTCTATCTCATTTATAATATCATTTTTACGGCCCTTGTCCGCCGAGCGACCGGTCTTCATCAAATCTTTGACTTTTGCTTCCGGTAGAAATATGTGGACCGCGTGGTTGCTTGCGTGGTAATAAGGGATAATGTCCTTTCTATTTCCTTTCTCATCGATAAGAGTCACTCCGCAGAGCTTCAGTTCCTGTTCCAATGCCGGGGTCATCGCCACGATATAGCATTCTCGAGCTTCGATCGGGACAAGTCCTTCCGGACACGTGATTTCAATGTTCGTTTTTCTTATTATATTTCGTATCAAGGTGTTATAGTTAACTCCGAGGAGATCCGATGATATCGCCTGCGTTCCGAGCTCAGTGGCGTCGATGCCGTGGACACGTTGAATGAGCCTGTCTATACCCATCTCCTGTTGCACATATCTTGAAATGGCGTCAGAGGTTGTCTTATCCTGGTCGTTGCCGGTTTCGCGCCTGGGCGACTCGCTATCAAACCGACCTTCCTTAAGAAAACGGTCAAACTCTTTTTCGGTGTACACATATATAGGTATGGTTTTTGCGTCCTTTGCTTCCTTCGGGAATACGGCGCAGTACCAGCCTGTTCCGTTGGCAAGGTCATTTTCCCTTGTCTTTACGCGGACAGCGTAATAGCCGTTCGGTAGTTCTTTTGTTTCCCTGAACATGGGCTGGGTCTTGTAGACGCTGTCCTTGTATAAGTCGCCTGCTTCGACAAGCGAAGTAATGCTGACTGTGCCTATTTGCGCGATAGCTCCTGCTATCGTAAGACGCAATATCGCCTCGATTCTTCCCATGTCCTGCTTTTCTATGCCGACGATGCTGTCGAATTTTAGAGGCGCCGCGAGCGTCTGGCTCGTTATTGGCTGCGGACTTTGCGCGAACACCATGTCCTGCGCAGTCGTATTAAATAAAAACAGCGCTGCCACTATTACGGACGTGAATTTTTTGATTTTATTCATGATCTCCTCCATAAATTATATTGTTCTGGATATAAGCTTTCGCAAAAATTTTTTGACATTGCTGCAAGTGTATCATATTTTCTGCTCTTTATTGTCACAGTAATGTAATTTGATTGTTTGAAAAGTGTAACAGCCGTTTCCCGTCGGGTTATGTGTTATAATTCCCGTAAAAGGTGTGTAAGCTGCATAGAATGGCGGCGTTAGGTAATAGGTTAAACGAGCCCGTAGCTCTTGGCTTGGAGGATATCGTTGGGTAGTAGGGAGTAGGTAATAGGTAGTAGGTTGTAGGGGAAGTTTCGGGAGGTTGCGGGAAGTTTCTTAAAGTTTCGGAATGTTGCTAATACGAAAAAGCAACTTTAAGAAACCTTAAGCAACATAAAGAAACATAAAGAAACCTCCGATATGTGCAGGTGTTAACAATAGCACGTTCCGTAGGACGTGGGACGTAGGACGTCCGCTCCCTGCGGTCGCTTGGACGCCTGTCCCGCCGTAGCATATCTTCTATGAAATTCTGCTGTGGCGAAGGCGGAAAGGACGATTCGCAATAGCACGCTATCTCAGGTCCAAAGGACACCTATGTAAGAGGGATAAGATAGAACAAGAGAAGGGGGAATATCCCCCTCCTCTTAATGTTCAGTACTTTCCTATTAGGAAAGAGGTACAGCGACTCCGAGCGGAGCGAGGAGGAGCGTCATAGGGGAAAACCTAAGGTTTTCCCCTTGAAATTAAAAATTCCTCCGTTAAGGAGGGATTTTTAATTGGCGGAGAGGCAGGGATTCGAACCCTGGGTAGCCTTACGACTACACTTGCTCTCCAGGCAAGCCGATTCAGCCGCTCTCGCACCTCTCCGAAAACCGGTATTATAATATATGCCGAAACCAAATCAGTATAGAACGCGTCCCCGGGCAGATTTGAACTGCCGCACCCGGCTCCGGAGGCCGGTGCTCTATCCAGCTGAGCTACGGGGACATGCGACAAGCCATATGGTGCTCGCTATTCCTGCGAAATCTCGCCAAAATTTTCCAAATCAGAATGCGCTAAATTTTGGCGGATGGCGGAGAGTGGAGGATTCGTCTACTACGGCGCGCGGAGCGCGCCTGCGTAGACTCACCTCGCTCACTGACGGCCGGTGCATTTCCCGCAAATGCTTATGCGTTGCGGGACCCCGAAGAATTTCTTAAAGAAGATGCTCTATTCGGGGAGCACTTACGGCCTTTTCCTCGCTATCCGCTCGGCGTTCGCTCGTTTCGAATCCTCTTTCTCAAAGAAGAAGTTCTGGCGGACCCGTCAAAAATCCTAAAGGATTTTTGACGAGGTCTCGTCATCTCGCCAAAATTTTCCAAATCAGAATGCGCTAAATTTTGGCGGATGGCGGAGAGTGGAGGATTCGAACCTCCGGTACCCAAAAGGGCACAACGGTTTTCGAGACCGCCGCATTCAACCGCTCTGCCAACTCTCCGAATTTTCGTTATTTTACTTGAGAAAATTCGGACTTCGAACCCCGCCGCAGGCGGGGTGAGAAGTCTTATGCCAAATCTCCAAAAAATTCATGAAATAAATTTTTTGGATCTCGAGGCCATCGAAGATAGCCGAGAGATCTCCGGTCGTTATTTTACTGAGTAAAATTCGGACTTCTTCCCGCAAAGAAAACAAAAAATATTTACCCGAAAGACGGTAGTTCCCGTACACTTTATAATTTTGCGTTTAACGGTATAGAAATTATACGCCCACCGAAAAGATCAGTCAACATAATAAACCTGTCTGATAAACCTGTCCAACCTACGAGGTTGGGGAGGTTGTTCGATCGTCCTACGTAGCGACATGATGACATTATTGACCTAACTGGAATTACTACAAGACGTTAGAAATCTAACGTCTTTTTTATTTTGCTAAAGTATTAGAGCAGTATCTATGCAATCTATAAATACCCTAAAATGTCGAATATCAAGACCTGACCCCGATTTCATAATTTTAATTCGTTTCAATTAGTATCCATAAGTTTCGACGAGTTTCAATGTATATTTCCATCGTATATCCACTGTATATCAATCGTCCTCTGCAACGCGCTATAACGAATCACCCCACGTCCTATGTAACGAGTACCCCTACTAGGGCGGGGGGAGTTAAAAAATAAAAAGGTAGATAAAATACTATTGACAAACCCCTTTTTGTTGTATATACTTTACAATAGAGGTTGTAAATACTTTACAATTTCTGTAGTATATGGCAATAAAAAGGAGGTGAGAGATATGACAAGGGTTACTTTTGGTACTTTTCTAAGGAAATTAAGGTTAACAAAAGGATATGGCTTACGAAAGTTTGCAGAAAAAATCAAATGGTTACCATCAAATCTAAGTCATACAGAAAGTGGCAGGATAAATCCACCTTGTGATTTGAAAGTTTTGAAGAATATTGCTAAAGCACTAGAATTAAAAGAGAACTCCGAAGACTGGAATAAATTATTTGATCTGGCAGCAGAAGCACCAGGAAGAATCCCTGCTGATATTGCAGACTATGTAAGCGATCATGAATTGGCTCCGATGATGTTAAGGACGGTCGCAAATAAGAAACTTACTAAAGCCCAGATCAAGAAACTGATCAATGATATCAAGAAAATGTAATAATGAAAGAGCCCTCAGTTAATTTTTATGATATTCCTACCTTAGAAAATATTGCCAATTCCTTTCTTGAAGAGTTCCATGATAGCAGTGATGTCGAAGTTGATATTGAGTATATAATTGAAGGAAAACTGGGGGGAACGATAATATGTCTAACAGGAAGTTCGCAAAATTAAGCATTCTAAATAACAGAGGAAGGGAAATATTTTCCCTTCCTCTGTATTACTCCATCCCTTTTACATATGTGTCGCTTCACGACCTGGGCAAAGAACCTGTCCAACCTACGAGGTTGGGGAGGTTTTTCGCCCCTACCCTAAGACCCCCAATATTAATAGAGAAATTAATCCATTAGAGTATATGGTGTTAAAAAAACGCCAATTCGGTACTACAGCCCAGGAACTCCTACGAAAATATAAAAAATTTTAAAAAAATATGCAGTAAATCAACACCTTTGTTGTCTATATATATGAGGGGCCAATTATGACCGCGGTTATATAAAACTTGCCAATAACCAACAAAGGGGGTAAAATATGCTTGAATATAAAAACTACATATTTCCAGGATTCGAGATGCGACATTCATATCAAAAAATAATAGCAAAAATCCCTAATGAGCCTTTCTACACGAATAAAGACAATAACTGCACGCTATTCAAGGCAAACTGCCTCGATGTTATGCTCGTGATTCCCCCTCGTTCTATCGACATGATTTTCGCTGATCCCCCATATTTTCTATCAAACGGTGGCATGTCTTGCCATGCTGGCAGACGCGTATCTGTCAATAAAGGAGATTGGGATAAATCCAAAGGGATCGAAGAAACGCATAAATTCAACCTTGAATGGCTCAAAAAATGCCAAGATATTCTTACCGATAATGGCACTATTTGGGTCAGCGGGACCTCGCACGTAATATATTCCATCGGCTTTGCCATGCAACAGCTCGGATTTAAGATTTTGAACGACATAGCATGGTTTAAAATAAACCCCCCTCCAAATCTATCCTGTAGGTATTTTACCCACGCGACAGAAACAGTACTCTGGGCGGCGAAAAATAAAATGAGCAGGCACTATTTCAACTATACCCTAATGCGTAGCATGAACAACAACAAGCAGATGCAGTCATTATGGTCCATTACCGCTCCTAAGCCCGAGGAAAAGGTGTTTGGTAAACACCCTACCCAAAAGCCGCTTGCACTTTTGGAAAGGATAATTTTGGCCTCCACCCGAGAGCGTGATATCGTTCTAGATCCCTTCACGGGCTCCTCTACTACAGGTGTAGCCGCCTACAAACTAGGTCGATATTTCATCGGGATAGACAATAATAAGGAGTATTTAGATAAGTCTATTAGACGGCTAAACGCGGAAGCTAAGAGTAGACGTTTTGTGAAGCAAGAGATTAAAAAAGTAGAAAGAGAGCTTGCAGGGGTATCGCCATGATGATGAAAAAGGGTGGCACAGGTGGTGGTAAGACCATAACCGGATTGGAGTTTGAATCGCGAATTACCCTGGAGAAAGCAATATCTTCTCTCCCGGGCTACGTAGTTAAAAATGACGAAATCCATTTTAAGGGCCAGAAAATCGCAGAATTTTACCAAAAACACAAGCTATATAAGAATCTCCTCGAGCCAAAAGGTGTCGATTACAAAAAAATCATCTCCAAAAAACTCATACCAGACGACGCGATCCTAATCATAAAAGACAAAACTCTCTTTATTATCGAACTCAAATTTCAAGAAGTAGCAGGCTCTGTAGATGAAAAACTCCAAACCTGCGATTTTAAAAATAAGCAGTATAAAAAATTGCTTGCACCTTTAAAAATTGATGTTAAATACGTCTACGTTTTAAATGACTGGTTTACAAAGCCTGAGTATAGAGACGTTTTAGAGTATATAAAATCAGTAGGGTGTTACTACTATTTTAATGAATTACCACTTGTCTTTTTAGATCTTCCTACCCCAATTTAAAAAACCACACGAAGTTATGGCAAAATCAGATATTATAATTAAAAATTTTCAAGAAAAATTGAAAGACTTAAGCTCAACGGATATCTCTGATGAAAGTGGAAAAGTTGAGTTTCTGCGAGAACTTCTAACAATTTTAAATAAGTTTTTCTTTGAAAAGAAAACAGGGAATGATATAGAGGAGCTGGAAAGTACATATTATAAAAACAAGCTTGAGATCGGAAAGATGTACGGGAAAAAATGGGACGGTTCTCTCTAACCTATTATTAGAGCGTAAGTTACGGATTAATTTCCGAGAAAAAATAGGGACAGCGACCATTTTCGTAAAATAAAATAAACTTGGGGTCGGGTCTCGACATTCGACATTTTAAGTTTTCTTGTCGATCGTCTAAATGCAACCCTATCTTACTCGATAGCAATTGGAATAAAAGAGGAATCTGAAAAATAGGTGTCTGTCCCTATTTTCCTCTTAGGAGATTAAATTATGAAAACCTACAAATGTCCACTATGCAGCTCTGTATTAAGTGAAGACAGATATCTTAAAGTTGTCGGCGCCTGGCAGGAAAAGGAGAAAGTTCAAAAAGAGATAAAAGACAAACTTCGAGAGGCAGAGGAGCAGAAAAGATTGCTTGTGCAACAAGCTAAGAAGGACAAGCTTGAACTTCAAAGAGAGCGCCACCGGCTTGTTGAAGAACGGAAAGGCCTGAAACAGGAATTTGAGCGTGAATTCAGGAAGCAGTCGCGGCAACTGGAAAAGCAAGGTGTGGAGAAGGGGAAGATGGCCGAAAAGAGGCGTGCCGATAAGTTAGCCTACCAGCTTGAGCAGAAGATGGGTACTATTGGCAGTATGAACGATAAGATAAAACAACTTAAAGAACAGTTAAAGAAAGGTACCACATCGCAGGTAGAGGGGCTAGACTTTGAGAAACTCGTGGTGAAAGAACTTGAAAAAGATTTTCCCGAAGACACGATAGAGCCGCACGGCAAAAAAGGCGATATTGTTCAAGTCGTTTTTCACAACAAAAAGGAACTTGGCAGAATTCTTTACGAATGCAAAAAGACCGATAAGTTTGCGAAAAGCTACATTAGACAGACGAAAATTGCCGTTGCACAGAGAAAAGCAAGCTTTGGTGTACTGGTTACAGCAGCTTTTAAGAAGGACACGGAAGGTTTTTTTGTCGAAAACGATATCATAGTGGTGCACCCTTTCGGTGTATGTTATATTGCCCAGGTTCTACGAAACAATATCATCGAGTTGGCCGCGGCAAGGGCAAGCAAAAAGGAGATCGACAAAAAGGCCAAAGACCTTATAAACTACATCTCAGGAGAGGAATTCAGAAACATAGCAAATGACACGATATACAGGGCCAAGCTTTTGGGTGATATTCTGGTAAAGGAAGTTAAGAGCCACGCAAATTTGTGGCAGGATAGATTTGACCACTACAAGAATATACATCTTAACATCAGCCTACTACAGCACAACACTAAGGCAATTCTTAAAGGCGAAAAACAGGCAAAAATCCAAACGGAAAAACCGCTAGAGCTACCATTTTCTTTGGATCTTACAAGGAAGCAGTAGTTTCTGAAAAAGGTGTTTCCCAATTTAAAACATAATATAAAAATAAGGAGTTAATCAAATGCCGAAAAAAATTAGTGAGATGGGTGCGCATAAAGATATAAGAATTCCGCTTGAGGTTAGCAATAGGTTCTTCGAAAATCTAAATATTGATCCTGAGACTAGTTACCTTATGGATGTAAAAAAAGCTATTTTTAAATTCTATGACATAAAAGAGGAACCAGTAATGACTATAATGCGAGCCACAAAAACACTGGCACAGCAAAAACCAAACAACGCTTATGGGATACCAATAACAAACGGCGAAGTGAAGCTATTCATGGAGCGATTTGGTCTTTTAGAAGAAGATGAATTCACCGCGATTAGCAAACGTATAATCCAAAGCGTGATAAATATCTAACTATGTCGAGAATTGCAAAATAAAGAACTTGGGGTTAGATCTCCACACTTTACACATCAAAGCGAAATGTAAACTGTCGAGACACGACCCTAGCTTACATATTTCGAGTGACCGTAGACGTTCTGAAAGAACTTGGGGTTAAGGTCCCTACACAATCTTGACTTTGGCAAGATTGTATTAGGACTGTCCTGTAGAAATCTGCATTTAGAATACTTTTGCAGATTTCTGCAGGTCTTGACATTTGACATTTTAAGCTTTCTTGTAGATTGTCGAGACGTGACCCTACCTTACTCGAGAGCAGTTGGATTAAAAGAGGAATTTGAAAAATAGGTGTCTGTCCGTATTTTTTACAATGAGGTGAAACCATGAAATATGAAGATAAAATGAAAAAGCTGGAAATTCAGGATGCCCTTAAATACACCGAGAGTATTATAAATACCGTACATAACCCCTTAATAATTCTGTATGAGGATTTAAGGGTAGCCTTAGCCAATCAATCCTTCTATCAGGCCTTCAAGGTAAAGCCTGGGGAGACCGAGGGGCAACTTATCTATAACTTAGGAAATCGCCAATGGGATATTCCGAAACTACGAGAGTTGCTGGAGGATATCCTTCCCAAAACCACAAGCTTTGATAACTTTGAGGTTGAGCACGATTTCCTCGATATCGGCAAGCGAATAATGTTACTGAATGCCTGCCGAATTTATCTGGAGTCCAATCGTACGAAGTTAATCATACTTACTATTGAAGACATCACCGAACGCAGAAAGATAGAGGAGCTCCGCGAGAAGATAAAGGAGTTAGAAGAACGGTTGAAGAAAAAACCGTAATGGGAAAAAATGGGACGGTTCTCTCTAACCTATTATTAGAGCGTAAGTTACGGATTAATTTCCGAGAAAAAATAGGGACAGCTGTACAAGCTCAATAATTCAGTAACAATGTACGATACGATTAAATCCGAAATCCGAAGCACGTCCCGCTCTTATTGTATTTTCAGCGGGATCCCGCTGAAAAATAATAAAAATGGGAAAATTCGAAACAATCTCTAAATCCGAATGAACAAAACAACAACCATGTGGTACCCATGTAGCT
>MHFD01000085.1:18433-19549 GCA_001804045.1 Omnitrophica bacterium RBG_13_46_9 | reverse complement strand
ATGAGCAAGGGCCTTATAGGCAGCGTAGCGGAGGTCAGGCCCGCGTCGAGCAAGGTCATGCTTATCACAGACCCGAACTCAAGGGTTGGCGTGATGCTGCAGCCTTCCGGCGAGCCCGGGATTATGATCGGCTTGCCGCAGGGTATGTGCAAGGTCATATATCTTTCGCTTGACGGAAAGGTCAAGAGGGGCGAGCAGGTAGTGGTAGCTGGGTTCAGCGCTTTCTTCCCGAAAGGGTTTGCGGTCGGTAAGGTCACGCAGGTAGGGGTCGAGAGCGCAAATCTTTATAAATATGCGGTTGTAGAGCCGTTCGAAGATATGAGTAAGATCGAGGAAGTCGTGTGTATTGACACGGGAAAATAACATATGTGCGAACCGGGAAAGCCCGCCTTTTCTTCGCACAGGCTACGGAACCAATACGCTATATCAAATGTCCAAATCGCCGACTAGCAGGATGACGATTTATACCGTCATTCTGATTTTGTTTTTTCTGGAGATCACCGCGCTTAATAAAATACGCCTTTTTGGCGTAAGGCCGGAGTTATTATTGATCGCGACTATATTTTTCGGATTCCATTTTGGGATGATGCGTGGCATGGAAGTCGGCCTGATATCGGGGGTTTTAAAAGACGTGTTCAGCATAGCCCTTTTTGGAGTCAACGCTCTTTTGTTCTTATTTATAGGTTTTTTGTCGGGTTTCCTGAAAAAGAGTTTATTTAAAGAGAATTTTATTACCCAATTCCTTTTTTCGCTCATCTCCGTTTATGTCATCTCGGCTGTCTATTTTTTGTGCCTGGATAAAACCGTAGCGGGGGAAGGGATATCCCTAACGCATGTATGGGCAGGGGCTTTATTTTCGGGCGGAGGAACAATGCGCGGGGGTGTGCATGCCGCTTCATTCGCCGAACAATTCTGGAGGGCTTGCTGGTATAAGGGGCTATATACGGGATGCGTCGCCCCCTTTTTATTTTTTTTACTGGCGAAGGTTCTTGAGATTAACGACGACACGCATGAATGAGGGCTTTCCGGGTGCGGGTTCATAGATATGGATTGATGGGCATATGAGAGTCAGGGCATTTGAAGTGACGATCCTGTTTCTGTTCGCGGTTATTATTC
>MHFD01000085.1:15640-18412 GCA_001804045.1 Omnitrophica bacterium RBG_13_46_9 | reverse complement strand
TAAGCAAATATGATATGTATAAGGAGCTATCCGAGAAGAATCGGATCAGGGTGCTCCCTTTAGAAGCGCCAAGGGGGAAAATATACGACAGAAACGGAAATATTTTGGTAAGCAACAGGATCTCTTTCGATGTGGCGGTCGTCTTTCAGGAAATAAAGGATAAAAAAGAGATTATCGATATTCTCAGCGGTATATTGGGCATCAGCAAGGCGACGCTTTCCGCTAAAATAGACCAGGCCAGGCAAAGGCCCTTCGTGCCTGTAAAAATAGTCGAAGACATAGAAAAGAGCAAAGCTATCCAAATAGAAGAAGTTAGGCTGGATTTGCCCGGAGTAATCGTGACCACCAGGCCATTGAGGAATTATATATATAACGGCATCTTCTCTCCCGCCATAGGACATCTCGGCATGATCAGCGAATCCGAATTGATGAAATACAGGACTTACGGCTACCGTATACAGGATTTTGTAGGCAAGGATGGGATAGAGCGAAGTTACAATGATTACCTGCGGGGTGTTGACGGAGGCCTTCAGACAGAGGTCGACAGCCGAGGCAGACAGCTCAGGGTTCTCGCCATAAAGGAACCGCACCCGGGAAGAGACCTCTATCTTACCATTGACATAGAGCTTCAGAAATTCTGTGATGACGTTTTGAGCGGAAAGAAAGGCGCGGTTGTCGTCATAGACCCCTCCACAGGGGCGATTCTGGCGCTTGCGAGCCACGCCAATTACGATCCCAATGTCTTTGTAAGCCCGAACAATTCCAAAGCGGTATCGGGTCTTTTGAGCGATTCGCGCGCTTTCCCGATGGTGAACCGCGCCATCAGCGGCGAATATCCTCCGGGGTCTGTTTTCAAGATCGTCGTTGCCGCCGCCGCATTAGAATCAGAAAGTTTCAATTTGGAAAAGACTTTTCTCTGTAACGGAGAATATTCGGTGGGCAATCGCATATTTCGCTGTTGGAAGGAAGACGGGCATGGTTCCCAGGATATCACCGAAGGCATCAAGAATTCATGCAACGTATTTTTTTATCAGCTCGGGCTCTTTGTCGGCCCGGAAGAGATTTCCAGGTTCGCTTTCAGATTGGGGTTTGGCAGACCTACGGGAATCGATTTACCGGGTGAAACGGCGGGATTCGTTCCTACGGTAGCATGGAAGAAAAAGAAACTTAGGGCCCCCTGGTTTAATGGTGAGACGGCGAATTACGCTATAGGGCAGGGATACCTCTCCACTACCCCCGTTCAGATCTTGCGCTTGGCAGGCATTATCGCTAACGGCGGAAAACTCGTTCAGCCGTTTATCGTGGACAAAATAGTGGACACAAACCCGTTTTCCGGCGCCAAAGACGAAGTGAAGTTGCGTCATGACGAGCCTCAGGATATCGGACTGAAATCCGGCACGCTCGAAACCATAAAAGAGGGTTTGAGAAAGGTCGTAAACGCCCCTCGCGGGACGGGGTTTTACGCAAGGTCTGATGAGGTTATCGTATCAGGCAAGACAGGCACGGCACAAAACCCATCCGGCGCTCCCCACGCATGGTTTGTAGGTTTTGCGCCGTTTAAGGATCCCAGGATTTGCGTCGTCGTATTTATAGAACACGGCGGAAAGGGCGGGCTGGAGCCCGCTCGTTTCGCCAGGAAGATTATAGAGAAGGCGAAAGCGCTCGAGTTATTATGATGGGCTTTACCAGAGACAACTCTAAAAATTTTGACAAGATAATATTTTTTTCAACCCTGGCGATACTTTTCGTAGGGGTGCTGGTCCTGCATAGCGCGTCCAGCCGGTATTATCATCAGAATATAGTGTTTCGCCAGATCATCTGGATTTCCGTCGGCATCATGTTTTTATTTGCCGTCCTGCGTATATCATACCAAAAAATATTGCACGTCTCATATCTTCTGTACGGGCTGAATATGTTTTTCCTTGTTCTTGTGTTGGTGATCGGCCAGGCCCGAGGCGGCTCCCACCGATGGATAAACCTTGGGGCATTTAACTTTCAACCCTCTGAACTCGCGAAGATAGCTTTGATTTTTGCCCTTTCTTCATATTTAGGCGCAAGAAAAGGCGATGTCGCAAGAATAGGCGCTTTATTCGGTGTCTTATGTTTCGCCTTACCCGTATTTATTCTTATCCTCATAGAACCGGACCTGGGGACTGCTCTTATGCTCGTACCCATAACCTTCGCAATGCTTTTCATGGCCGGTGCCAATATGCGCCATCTGATGAGTGTGGTTTTTATGGGGTTAGGCGCCCTTCCGTTTTTATGGCATTTATTGAGGGATTACCAGAAACAGCGGCTCCTCGTCTTTATTAACCCGAACATAGATCCTCTCGGTTCCGGCTATACCATTATTCAGTCAAAAATCGCGGTGGGTTCCGGCGGACTTTTTGGCAAAGGCTGGCTCAGCGGTACCCAGAATCAATTAAATTTCCTGCCGGAACGGCATACGGACTTTATATTTTCGGTAGTAGGGGAGGAGTGGGGATTTTTGGGGGCACTGATTTTGATTTTGCTGTACCTTCTTATCGTTTACCGGGGGATAAAGATCATGCAGAGCACCCCGGATATATATGGCAGATTGATAGCAACAGGCGTTGTTACGCTTTTTTCTCTTCAAGTTGTCATAAATATCGGCATGACTATAGGATTCTTGCCGGTGGTAGGCATCACTCTGCCGCTCATAAGTTATGGGGGATCAAGCCTTATAACGACACTGATATTAATAGGGGTGCTGCTTAATATAGGCATGCGCAGACCCCTGTTTTAGCCCTT
>MHFD01000085.1:12642-15630 GCA_001804045.1 Omnitrophica bacterium RBG_13_46_9 | reverse complement strand
CGCATCGGGTTCTGCGGTTCTTATCTTTAAGTATCGTATGTATAATAATTAGCGACCTATTATATACGCTATATTGACAAAATATTATGTATCAAGTATAATTAACTTCAGTCCTTGCTTTTCATTTTAATATGGATTCTTGCGATTGTTTTTGAAATAAACAGAGGTGAGAAGGTATGAAAATACAGAAAATATTAAAGAAGCTTTCACTTTTGCCGTACGGATTGCGGTATAAGTTATTAATATCGTTCAGCCTCATGTCGATTATACCTCTCTTGGTGCTCGTCTATTTTATAAATATTTTCGTAGTGCTGGACACCCCGCTTTCGCTTGCCGAAAGCAGCTTAATATCACTTTTTTGTGTAATTATTGCATGGCTTGGCTTACTCTTGGCCAAGTTCATAACCGAACGAGTCATAGATTTGGCTCTCGAGACAAGGATTATCAGGGAAGGAAACTACAATAAAAAGATTTTTTCCGATGTAGGGGATGAGATCAGCCAAATAGGGGAGGCCATAAATTTTCTTACCCAAAAGATCAAAACCAACATATCAGACCTTAAGGATTATCAGGATAAGATAAAAGAAACGAATATAGAGATACAGAAAAGGACATCGGTCTTGTCCAGCCTTTTACAGATCGGCGAGCTGATATCGTCTTCCGTCAAATTGGACAGCGTTCTGGAATTCACTCTTGACAAGATGTGCCAGCTTTACGAGAACGGATTTGCCGCGCTCTATATCCATGACGATAAGGAGCAAAAATTTATCCTGCACACCAAGCATGGGGTGGAGCTTGCATCCGATAAGATAGAAGCGGACAAGGGTATTCTGGGCAAGGCCATATCCAGAAAAAAACATGCCATTGTGGACGCCTCTTCAAAATTTTCCGTGGATGAGGAAGGGGATCTGAAAGGGAAGTATCGGTGCGAGAATTTGGTCGGATTCCCCATATTTGCGGAGAAAAAGGTCGTGGCCCTGCTTGTCTTGGGCAGCGGCATCAAAAATTTTACGTATACCAGCGATGACATAGACATAATAAAGGTTTTTGCGGAGCAGATTTCTATTGCGCTCGAACGAAATATTCTTATAGGCAGGACGGAACAGTTGGAGATCAAGGATGACCTTACAGAGCTTTTTAACATGTCGTATATGACAAAACGCTTGAAGGATGAGCTAGACAGGTCCATCATAGCCCAGAGGCCTTGTTCCTTTATAATGGTTAATATCGATAATTTCGCTAGGTACTCGGAGCAAAAAGGCCGGCCGCAGGCGGAGGTCGCGCTGAAAAGGATTGCCCGCGTCGTTAGCGAAAACTCGTTGCCGCTTGGAAGGGCGGGGCGCTTTAATGAAGACACGTTCGCCGTAATCTTACCGGAGACAAACAAAAAAGGCGCGTTGGAAATTGCGGATAATATCAGAAAAAAAATAGAGATTCTGGAGCTTTCTTCGGCCGGAAGCGATAGAGTGACCGTCAGCGGAGGGGTAAGCGAGAATCCTCTAGATGGCTCAAGTCCCGAAGAGATTTTAAAAGCAGCCGAAGAGGCCCTTAATAAAGCCAGGCAAGGCGGGAAGAATAAAGTTGAGGGCTAAGAGGAGCGTGATAATATGACTATCGACATAAAAAGCTTGCTTACGACAATGGTAGAAAAGAAGGCATCCGACATGCACATTACGGCAAATGCGCCTATCTATTTGAGGATTGATGAGAGGCTGTATCCTGTAAGCGATAGAGAATTAAACCCTAAGGAGGCCAAAGAGAGTATATACGGGGTATTAAGCGAAGAGCAGATAAGCGAGTTTGAGAAGGAGTGGGAGCTGGACTTTTCATTCGAAATAAAAGAGCTTGCCAGATTCAGGACAAATGTCTTTTACCAGAGAGGGTCCGTCGGCTGCGCCATAAGGCTTATCCCGTTCGAGATAATGAGTTTTGAAGAGTGCGGACTTCCGGAGGAGGTAGTGACCAGACTTTGCCAAAAGCCGCATGGACTTGTTTTAGTTACGGGAGCGACGGGAAGCGGAAAATCGACCACCCTCGCCTCGATGGTCGATTATATAAATAGCACTAGGCAGTGTCATATTGTGACCATAGAAGATCCGATCGAATTTGTGCACAATAATAAAAAGGCCATAGTCAGCCAACGCGAACTCTACAAGGATACACGCTCATTTGCTAATTCCTTGAAACATGTGTTACGGCAGGATCCCGATGTCATATTGATAGGGGAGATGCGGGACCTGGAAACCATAGAGAGCGCGCTTATCATCGCGGAAACGGGCCATTTGGTTTTTGCAACGCTTCATACTTCCGAAGCCGTGCAGACAATAAACAGAGTGATCGATGTCTTCCCCTCTCATCAACAACAGCAGATAAAGACGCAGCTCTCTTTTGTGCTTTTGGCCGTGCTCTCCCAGCAGCTGATCCCTAAGGCGGGTCAATCCGGCAGGGTGCTTTCCACGGAAGTTCTTATTGTTAACCCGGCGGTGCGAAGCCTGATTCGCGAAGGCAAGATCCATCAGATTTATTCGGTTATCCAAACTTCGCAAAAAGATGGCATGAAAACAATGAATACCGCGTTGGTAGAATTATATCATAAGGGCGCTATATCTTTTGAGGCATGCCTTCAGAGGTCCTCAAATCCGGAAGAGTTTTATAAATTGATAAAAACAAGCTGAGCGTGTATTTCGTATATTTTCTAGAAAAACATATTTTTTACAGACTTACCCATGTTCCGGACTATCCTGCAAAGGGCAGCGCGGCGTTTTAGATTGATCAGAGTCGAAAGATATCCGTATAAATTTTATACCGGCAGAATATGGTACCATTTAAGCGTTTGGTCAAAAAGCAGCTGGGAGAGCTCCTGATAGAAAGAGGGCTCATAACAAAAGCCCAGCTGGAAAAGGGTCTACAGATCCAAAGAGAAAGAGGGGGGCTTATCGGCCAGATACTGGTTGCCCTGGGCTTTACCAGCGAGGAAGAGATAGCCCA
>MHFD01000085.1:12486-12628 GCA_001804045.1 Omnitrophica bacterium RBG_13_46_9 | reverse complement strand
TCAGCTCCTTGACAGACGTCAATAACGCGATCGATAAATTTTACGAAAACGAAACCAAGAAGTAGATACGAATATGGCGGAAGAGGTCATATCCATAAAAGACAGGGTAATAAAGATCCTTTGCGGCAAGAAACTGCTTGCG
>MHFD01000085.1:11587-12469 GCA_001804045.1 Omnitrophica bacterium RBG_13_46_9 | reverse complement strand
CGCACTTCAAACACAGAAAGATAAGGGGGGTAAACTAAGCGACATATTGGTCGGTATGGGTTTGGTATCGAGAGACGATCTTTTTTCGGCATTAAGCGAAGAGCTCAGCATCCCTCTTATCGATCTCTCGCGCTGCAAGATTTCACCCGAGATAATAAAACTTGTCCCGAAAAAAATAGCGAAGATCTACCGCGTTGTCCCTGTTTCAAAGATGGGCAATTGCCTTACAATGGCAACGGCGGACCCTCTTAACGTATTGGCTACGGATGACATAGCCGCGGTCACAGGCTATAAGATAAGCGTAGTCATCGCCATGGACAAGGATATCGATGAGGCGATCGCCGAATATTACGAGGCCCAGGCGCACCAGGCCATAGAAGAGATCATTGACGGCATGAAGCCGAGCGGCGACATAGAGGTGATAGAAAGCGTGGGTGAAACCGTATCCGCAGAACAGCTGGTTAAGCTTATCCAGGATGCCCCAGTCGTCAAGATTACAAACATACTGCTTGCTGACGGTGTCAGATTACACGCAAGCGACATCCTTATAGAGCCCTTGGAGCGCGAATTGAGAGTCAGATACAGGATCGATGGCGTGCTGAAGGAGGCGCAGCGTCCGCCCAAAAAAATCCACGCTGCGGTGGTATCAAGATTAAAGGTCATATCGAATTTGGATATTGCCGAAAGAAGGATGCCGCAGGATGGCCGGTTCAAGGTAAGGATTTCGGACAGGGAGATCGACTTCAGGATTTCCGTTTTGCCTTCGAGCAACGGCGAGAAGATTG
Organism: Omnitrophica bacterium RBG_13_46_9; assembly: GCA_001804045.1. GTDB lineage: Bacteria > Omnitrophota > Gorgyraeia > JABMRN01 > RBG-13-46-9 > RBG-13-46-9. The sequence continues at coordinate 11,684 of MHFD01000085.1, read as the reverse complement.
CTCTTAGGATATTGGATAAATCTCAGGCAACGCTGGACCTTGATAAACTTGGATTTGAAAGAGAGCCTTTGGAGAGCATAAAAAAAGCCGCGGCGAG
>MHFD01000085.1:10567-11471 GCA_001804045.1 Omnitrophica bacterium RBG_13_46_9 | reverse complement strand
CTGTTGAATATCAGCTCGAGGGTATAAATCAGCTTTCGGTAAGGCCGGAATTGGGCCTCACATTTGCCGGCGCGCTCCGTTCATTCCTTAGGCAGGACCCCGATATTATAATGGTAGGAGAAATACGGGACTTTGAAACCGTGGATATATCGATTAAGGCCGCGTTGACCGGACATCTGGTTTTAAGCACGCTGCATACGACGACAGCCAGCGGATCTGTTGTGAGGTTGGTAAACATGGGTGTGGAGCCATTCCTTATTACCTCGAGCGTTGTTCTGATCGGAGCCCAGAGGCTGGTCCGCAGAATTTGCGAAAGTTGCAAGGAACCATACGCGATAGAACCGGCAGTCGCGACTAAGTTGCAGCTAAAACTAGATGATAAACGGACGGCGTATATAGGTAAGGGTTGCAGCTCCTGTCAAAACACCGGATACAAAGGCAGGGTGGGGCTCATCGAGGCCCTTATGCTAAGTCCTGAGATCAGGAAGCTTATCCTTGAGAGCGCCCAAGAGCACAAAATAAGAGAACAGGCGCGCCGGGAGGGCATGCAGACATTGAGGGAGAACGGTATCAAGAAGGTTTTAAATGGTCTTACTACCATAGAAGAGGTGATAAGGGTGACGGTGGGAGAGCAGGACATCGTTGTCAAGTGAGTGTTTAAGGCAGGATTTAAATAGCGACATATTGTTTGCGAAAATTCGGACATTTGCCGGTGTCGCCTTAAGACGCGAAAGGGTCATGGCTACGCGGCTTTAAGCCTGCTTGAACTTCGCAGGTTTTAGTAAATCCCGAGGTCCATAGATGAAAAAAGAAGCGCTTTCAGAGAAACTTTTGGATATCCTTCAGGCAAAAAAACTTTTGACCAAGGACCAATTGAGGGTGGTTTTGGATATACATAGGAGGG
>MHFD01000085.1:10230-10551 GCA_001804045.1 Omnitrophica bacterium RBG_13_46_9 | reverse complement strand
AAAGGCATTGATAAAACAAAACATAATATCCCATAAGGACCTAATGGTTTTTTTAAGCGAGCAGCTGGCCATCCCCCCCATAGATCTATCAAGATATAAAGTCGATCCCCATATCGCCAAAGTGATTCCGGAAAAATTGACGCGTCTCTACAATCTTATTCCGATATCGAGAATAGGCAATACTCTTACCATAGCCATGTCTGACCCGACCGACATTTTAGCCGTTGACGATGTCAGGGCGATTGTCTCTCCGGAAATAGAAAATATAGATTTCGTTGTAGCCACTGATAACGATATAACAGAGGCCCTGGTAAAGGTATA
>MHFD01000085.1:9883-10203 GCA_001804045.1 Omnitrophica bacterium RBG_13_46_9 | reverse complement strand
ATTAATGAAAGACGTCGGCGTTAACGAAGCGGAGGTGCTGGAGGAAGATAAGATAGATGTAAAAGAAATCGCCCTAGAAAGCCAGAAAGCTCCGATCATTAAAATCGTCTCGCTCATATTGAACGAAGCCCTGAAAAGAAGGGCAAGCGACATCCACATCGAACCCTGCGAAAGGGACCTAAGGGTAAGGTATAGGATTGACGGGGCATTGCAGGACATATTGGCTCTGCCGAAAAAGAACCAGAACGCTGTCATAGCCAGGCTTAAGATCATGGCTAAGCTGGATATCACCGAAACCAGGATCCCGCAAGACGGAAGGT
>MHFD01000085.1:8662-9850 GCA_001804045.1 Omnitrophica bacterium RBG_13_46_9 | reverse complement strand
TTCGCGTCAGTGTTTTGCCTATAACGTTCGGAAATAAAGTAGTGCTCAGGGCGCTGGACAAGACAAATCTTGATGTGGGGCTTGATAAGCTGGGGTTCTTGCCGCAACCGCTGGAGGCATTTAAGAAAGCGCTTGAGCGGCCTTTTGGAATGATTCTCTTGACAGGTCCGACCGGCAGCGGAAAATCCACTACGCTTTACTCCATTGTCAATAGCCTTAATACGCCGGAGAGGAATATTATAACGATCGAAGACCCTGTCGAATACGAGGTCGAGGGCCTGACCCAGATTCAGGTTAATCAGGATATAGGCCTGAGCTTTGCCAACGGGCTTAGGTCTGTTTTGCGGCAGAGCCCCGATATTATTATGGTCGGCGAAATCCGGGATTTCGAGACGGCGGATATAGCAATCAAGGCATCGCTGACAGGGCAGATTGTTTTAAGCACGCTTCACACAAATGACGCCGCGGGCTCTATCACACGACTCATGGATATGGGCATTGAGCCTTTCCTCGTTTCTGCCAGTCTCGCCCTCACAGCAGCTCAGAGATTGTGCAGGAAGATATGTCCGAGGTGCAAAGAACCGATTGATATCCCGCGTTCTGTATTGGAAAGGGTTGTAGGCAGCGCGGATATAGGCAAGCTCATGAAGAAAGGGCCGTTTTATGCAGGAAAAGGGTGCGCGCGTTGCAATAATACCGGTTATTATGGCAGGATGGGCGTCCTGGAAACACTGCCGATAGACGATAAAATAAAGGACATGATAATAAAAAAAGTTTCGACCGAAAAGATAAAGGAATATGCGATCTCGCAGGGCATGATGACATTAAGGGATTGCGCCCTTGAGAATTTCACTTCGGGGTTGACGACACTCGAGGAAGTGCTGAGGATCACGACCGAAGATTAAATATTAGCGAAACGGGGAAGATATGCTAAGATTTAAATATACCGCCAAGAGCAAAAGCGGCAGGACGCTAAAAGGTATAGTCGAAGCCAAGTCCAAGGATGATGCTGTCCAGTCTTTGCGGACAAAAGAGCTTATTATAGTCGCTCTCCAGGAAGAGAGAGCAAAGCTGTCATTAAAAGGCGCGTTTCAGCACAGAAAGAAGGGCATAAAGATAGACGAGCTGGTGATATTCTCCCGACAGCTGGCTACAATGGTCGACGCGGGCGTCCCGCTGGCCAACGCT
>MHFD01000085.1:2216-8646 GCA_001804045.1 Omnitrophica bacterium RBG_13_46_9 | reverse complement strand
AGCAGATGGAAAACCTGTCATTCAAAGAGATCGTATCGAAAGTCCAAAACGATATAGAGACCGGTTCGAGCTTGTCGGATGCGCTTTCAAAGCACCCCGCCGTCTTCTCAAATCTTTTTGTTAACATGGTCAAGGCTGGCGAATCGAGCGGTATGTTGGATGAGATCCTGGACAGGCTTGCCACATATTTCGAGAAAGCCAGCGCCCTTCAAAAGAAAATAAAATCGGCTTTTGTCTATCCGATAGCGGTGATAACTATGGCTATAGGCGTGACCGTCTTTTTGCTAATAAGGGTTATACCCGTTTTTAAGGATATATACGCCGGTTTCGGGGCTAAATTGCCGGCCCCTACACAGTTTCTGATCAACTTGAGCGATTTTATGAGACACTATTTCTATGTGGGCATTGCCTTTTTAGTGGTATCAGCTTTCCTTATTAATAGATATGTCAAAACGGATACAGGGAGAATGAGGTTCGATTATCTAAAATTAAACGCCCCTATTTTCGGCACCATAATCAGGAAAATGGTTATAACGAAATTTACAAGGACTCTCTCCACCCTCATAAAAAGCGGCGTTCCTATTTTGAATTCGCTTGAGATAGTCGGAAAGACGGCCGACAATAGCGTTGTAGAGAGGGCCATCGAAAAGGTAGGCACAAGCGTTAAGGAAGGCGAGCCCATAGCGGAACCTCTCTCAAAAAGCGGTGTATTCCCGCCCATGGTGGTACGTATGATTTCTGTAGGGGAACAAACGGGCGAGCTGGAAAAAATGCTGACAAAAATAGCGGATTTTTACAGCGAACAGGTTGACACCACTGTCGCGGGATTGACGAATCTTATAGAACCCCTCGTAATAGCGTTTTTAGGAATCGTTATAGGGGGTATTGTTGTCAGCATGTTCCTTCCTATATTGAAGATAACCACTATTATAGGAGGGGCGTAAACCCTGACGTAATCTTAGAGCAAGGCGGTTTATATTGATGCGCCCGGGGAATAAAGGCCTTTAGATAAGCCTAAAAACTTGTATATTTTTATGTATCTGGTTGATATAAAAGGAGAAGCGAAAACATACAATATGTGGAATGGGGTATCTGGGACATTTACCCATGAACCAGAAAGCCACGCCTGTAAGGGCGCGGATGAATGGCTTTCGGTTCAGGGTTCCGCTCCACCGATAGAGCGGAACCCTGTAAAAAGAGAAGCCACCGCTGTAAGGCGGTGGAGCTTCACTGTATTAAATTCCCGGTAACCCCTTTTTAAATCTAGGTCATGCCCCATAATGCAGGTTTTGAACAAAAAGTAGGCAATGCTATGACAGGAGCTGCCTTGACAAGCCATATATTCTGTGATATACTAGATTTAGAGACACATATTATGACTTTGTGCGATCGAGTAGCGATATGGAGTAAAAAGCCATCATTTAAAATTATTTTATATTGAGCTGCTCGTATCAAGCCTGTTCACTATAATATAAGCAGAGTCTATGTGTCAATCCCGGAATTAGTGTCTCTAGAGAAGGAATAATATTATAATTTTTTCGAAAGAGACATAGAATGCGTGGCAGGATGAGGGGCATCTAACCGCGTAAAGGGAAGAAAGAGAGGTGATACAAGATGTTGTGGTTAAAGGAAAAACGGGGCTTCACGCTGGTTGAAATTATGATAGTAGTCGCAATTATAGGTTTATTAGCCGCTATAGCCATCCCCAACTTTGTTAGGGCAAGGGCGACAGCGCAGCAGAATGCCTGTATTGCCAACCTGAAGCAAATTGACGGTGCCAAGCAGGTCTGGGCTATTGACCAAGGCAAGGCCGAGTCAGATACGCCGACTTGGGCAAATTTGACGCCTGACTACCTGAAGAGGCAGCCGGCATGCCCGACGACCGGCACCTATACTATTGGTGCTGTTAGCGCGCTTCCCAGCTGTACCAAAGCAGGCCATGCGCTATAATCGTAACGGATCAGTGTGAAAAAAAGCGGCACTTGACAAAGTGCCGCTTTTTTTGTGCCCATGTTTTTATCCGCCTTCGCGCAGAAAAATAGTCTAGGGACATATGCGGAAAACGGTGCGAGGACGAGATATCGCCTTTACGTGTTGTAAGGCTATAAAAGCCCCATCCGCCATCATCTTGATGAAGGTCTTCAAGACAACACGTCTGCAGAATCGCGAGGTTATATCCATAATGGCCTCAGAAAATTAGCCTTGGCAAGAACAGTGTTGATTTTCTGTGTGTCGACGGATCTGATATTACCTGCATAAAATATGAGAACCGGTTTTATACTTTTTTTGATTATTTCAATAGGGATAATAGCTTACAGCGGCTCATTGGGGGGCGATTTCATATGGGACGATGCCGCGTTTATTATCTATAACGATTTCATAAAGGACCTAAGTCTCATCCCCGCCTATTTCATGTCACAGGACGCGTTGGCGAAAGGGGTGCTGTCAGGCGAAAATTACCGCCCATTTCTTTCGTTATCCTATGCGCTGGATTATTCAGTCTGGAGATTAAACCCTCTGGGTTACCATATTACGAATCTCTTTTTTCATATCTTGAACGCCATAATTCTGTTTTTTATTGTTCTATCGCTCGTGAAAAATAGACTTATTGGTCTTCTTGCCTCGTTATTTTTTTTGACCCACCCAATACAGACAGAATCCGTAACGTGGATATCGGGCAGGTCGGATGTCCTGTTTCTGTTTTTTTACCTTGCGTCTCTAGCCGCCTATATCAACCGCGGCGATAAGGGCCATTTACTGTACTCGGCCTCGATTTTGCTATTTGCATGCTCGATGCTTTCCAAAGAGATGGCGGCTAGCCTACCTGTAGTCCTTATTTTGTATGATTCATTTTACGGAAAGAAAGAAAAAATAAGCGAGAGGGCGATAAGGTATTTGCCTTTTTTTCTGATACTCGAGCTTTATATAATCGTACGGTTTGATATTATAGGAAAGTTAGCCCAGTGCGATTACTGGACAGGTAATATCTATACCACCGCTCTCTCCATGTCCAGAGGGGTGATTTACTATATCAGACTGCTTGTGTACCCGGTAGGACTGTGTGCGGATTATCTTACGTTTCCTGTTTCACGTTCGATAAGAGACGTGCCTACGGTTATTTCCATTGCGGCGATAGCGCTGCTCTTGGCCGGGGCTATAAGATTACGAAGATTAAACAGACACATCTCTTTTTCTGTTCTCTGGTTTTTTATAACCCTTGGCCCCGTCACCAATATCATCCCCATACAGATATTAATAGCCGAAAGGTTTTTGTATCTGCCTTCGATAGGTTACTGTATAATAATCGCGGTTTCGGTGGTATGGTTGTTTGAAAAGCTTAAAAAAACGGAACAAGGACGCATTGCTGCCGGGGCGCAGTCACTTATAATGTTAAAGACGCTGAGATACTCGGTTATATGTTTTGCGGCCATTTTAGTCTGCGTGTACGCTTGCCTTACTGCCCGTAGAAATGCTGATTGGGCAAACGAGATTGTTTTTAACAAAAAGATTATAGAATCGTTTCCGGATAACTACAGGGCACGTCTCAACCTGTCCGTCGGCTATTATAACGCAGGGGAAATCGATAAGTCATATGAAGAGGCCGTGAAAGCGGCAAAGACCGCCCCGGAAGACTACCCGTTTGCGAGAAAGATGATGGCGAATTATTATGTCCGAAAAAACCGGCTTGACGATGCCGTAAAGGAATACAAAGAGATCCTGAAAACCGACCCGAGTCTTTTCAGGGCCCATATATCGCTGGCCCTTTTATATGAACATCAGGCTAAATATGATTTGGCCCATAGTGAATACAGAAAAGCCCTGGCTTTGTGTCCCGATTCCACGGAAGCCAAGGTCGCGATAGCCACACTTTGTCTCGTGAAAGGCGATTACGATTCTGGCATTAGGGAATTCAATAAGATTTTAAGCGATGCCCCCGTCCACCATTACCGCTCTTTTTACGCAGCTGCGTACCTAAGATTGGGGGAGCTGTATTTTGCCATGGGTGATAAGGAAAGCGCCGTTAGGGCGTGGCAGAAGGTTTGCCTGGACTTCAGCGATCAGATATGGTTTAACGAGATTTCCAAGTACCTCGCGGGAAAGATCGCCCTGGAAGAGTTGCTTTTAAGGACCGAGTCATGGCAGCCGGACTTTAAGATAATCAGCTACTACTATATAGGCTTAAAAAGAGAGATGGATGGTGATACCGACGGCGCCAAGTTCTATTATCTTAAAGCCCTGGCTACGGTTACGCATGCCTCGGGGCAGATAAGGTCGCTTGCGGTAGCGCGATTGGGAAAACTGGAAAAATAGACAAAGATAGATGAGAGAACACAAAGTTTCTATCCCGCTTTTTTTATGCATATCGATTATTGCCGCAATGGGGCTTACGGTTTATTTCAATTCTTTCTATAACGGATTTGTATGGGATGACCGCCACCTTATTTTGGAAAACCCCTTAGTCCGTAAGCCCGATATATTTAAGGTATTTATCCAGGATTTGGTGAATACAGATTTTTCAAAAACGCTTTTCTATAGACCCATGCAGAATTTAAGCTATATCGCGGACTATGGCATATCGGGTCTCGATCCGGTCGGTTTTCACCTCACCAATACGATTATACATATTGCGAACTCCATATTGGTTTTTTTTCTCGTACTGGCCTTAGCGAAAAACAGGATCTTATCTCTTTTGACATCGGTTCTCTTTGTCTCCCATCCCGTACATTACGCCGTCGTGACATATATATCCGGAAGAGCAGATTCGTTATTTACCGGTTTTTTTCTTATTTCTTTTCTCGCCTTTATAAGATATAGAGAAGATTCCAATACGGGCTTTCTTCTGGCGTCCTCTGCCGGATTTATCCTGTCGCTTCTGTCTAAAGAGACAGCCGCTATCTCTGTGTTCATTTTTGTTTTATATGATATCATTTTCAGAAAGGCGCCCCTCTCCCTAAAGCGGACATTCCTGCCTTATCTCGCGTTTATCATTCCTTTGGCGCTCTACGGCGCGCTTCGGCTGTTCCGTATTGGCGAATTGAACCCTTTAATTTTTCCCGGCAGCGATCTTTACGAGTATCTGATAACGTTCCCGGAGATAATTGCCCGTTATCTGACCTGCCTTGCGGCGCCTTTTGACCTCTATATGGGCAAAAGCGTATCTTTGGCCACGACTTTTTTTTCGCCCAAGGTATTGGCCTCTGCAGCCATGGTTTTACTGATAGTTTTTCTGGCTTTTAGGCTAAAGGGCAGAAATAAAGGCGTAAGCTTTTTTATGCTATATTTTTTTATAACCCTTATACCCGTATCGAACATGATCATCAGAGTAAACGCCCCTCTGGCGGACCACTGGTTATATATGCCGTCGATAGGATATTTCTTTATTATTTCCTACTGCCTTGTGGCTGTTTTCAATGTTGTCTTTAAGGGCAGGCTTAAAAGAGGGGCATTTGTTCTGGGAATTTGTCTAACGTTTATCTACGCTTCGGTAACCGTAAGGCAAAACGCTTTTTGGAGAGACGAAGTAACCCTCTTTACCGAAATCCTTAGACATAGGCCGGGTGACCCGGTAGCGAGAAGCAATCTGGCATTGGCGTATTTGGACAAAGGCGATACGCAAAAAGCGCTTGATGAGGCAAGGAAGGTCATGGAATCATCGCCCGATTACGCCAGGGGGCATTACGGCGCCGGTATTATATTATTTAAGATGGGGGATTACGACGAGGCGCTGGGACATTTTAAAAGTGCCGTCGAGAAAGACGCTGATTTTGACGAGCCGCATATCTATTTGGGGTTGATTTATGAAAACAGAAAGGAATATGCGGAGGCGCGGTCGGAATTTGAGAAGTATATAAAGCTCAGCCCTTACTCCGCGCTGGGCTATGTCAATATGGGCATATTGATGTATGACCAGAATGAAATTGACGGGGCGTTTGATTTTTTCAATGCGGCGCTTGAAAGGGACCCGGGCAACACGACCGCCTGCCTGTATCTGGGCGCTATCTATCGTGACAAGAAGGACTTCGCGGCGGCATTAAGGCTCCTCGAGAAGGCCTACCGGATCGAGCCCGGGAATGTGGGCATTTTAATGGATCTGGGGAACATGTATAATAGCTTCGGTCAGTTCGATAAAGCGATTGGCTTTTTTGAAAAGGCGATAATTATCTCGCCTGAAAATAGCGCTTTATATTATAATATAGGCACATCCTACTGGCTAAAGGACGATGTAGAACGGGCGAAGCGGTATTGGCGGCGCGCTCTTGACATAAACCCGGCGTTTACCGCCGCGAAAGACCGGCTGGGAGAGTTGGAAAAGGCGTTATGAAAAGATATAGAATCCCGATATTAGCGTTTCTTGTCATATTTGCCTTTTTACTGCGTTTCGGCAGTTTTAAAATAGCCCATCAGCTGACCAACGATGAATACGTATATT
>MHFD01000085.1:0-2195 GCA_001804045.1 Omnitrophica bacterium RBG_13_46_9 | reverse complement strand
GCAAAACGCCCCCAAATTATGATACCACAGCGCTCTATGACTATATGATCAAGCAAAATATTAAACTCCCGGCATATTTTCAAAAGCCTTTGTTTAAACACCCGTATCTATTTCCGTTTATCATATCGAAGGGCCACAGAATTTTCGGCGGTTCGCTTTACACCGCTTTCGGCGTATCATTATTTTTCGGGATCCTTTTGATACCGCTTGCATACCTATTGGGTTCCACGCTGTTCGATGAGGGTGTCGGCATATATTCGGCTGTCCTTATGTCTATCGAGCCGATCAGCTGGAGCTGTTCGCAGCGTATATGGCTGGATACGGCGCTGGCCGCTTTTACTTTATCGTCACTTTGCTTTTTTGCGCTTGCCTTAAAAAAATATAGACCCATCATGATGTTATTAAGCGGTATTTCGGCGGGATTGGCGGTGCTTACCAAATACCCGGGGATACTGTCTACGGCTGTAATATTTATATATGCGTTATGTTGCGAACGATGGCTCTTTAAGAAGAGATCCTTTATAGCGGGTTTATTTATGCCCATTTTAATGCTCGGACCATGGCTTTACTGGAATTACAGGATCTACGGTTTAAAATTTATTTCGGAGATATTTATTGATCACAGGATAGCATTTCGCCTGGATTGGTCCATGCAGAAATACCTTGCGTTTTTTTGTTTAGCGCTATCGGCCGCCGGGTTTTTTTTATTTTTAGTAAAAAGCAAAAAAGCGCGGCAAATATTTATATCCGTCCTTTTTTTTGTGATGCTTTTTTTCCTGCATAAAAATATTATCAGCGGTTTCAACCTCAATAATGTCCCGCGCGCCGGTTGGGTAATGGGCATGTTTTCGGAAGAGCCTTTTTATTTTTATCTAGGAAGGCTTTTGGAGTTTTTCCCGCTCCACGTATTCTCGTTTTTAGGACTGTTCCTTTTTATATTCGATAAGAGGCATTTCAGGGAATACTGTTTTCTTTACATATCGGTTTTTGTCATTCTTCTATTCTATATGTGGTGGAGGAACTACCAATCGCGGTACATACTTTCATTAGTGGCGCCTCTTGTGGTGATGTCGGCCAGGACTCAAGGCTATATCTTGGAAAGGATAGACCGTTCCGGAGTATCTTACGTACGTATTATTATGGGGGTTGCTTTCGGGGCAGTTATACTTTTCGCTTTGTGGAAGTGTGTTTACCTGGATATGATTTTTGCCATGCCGAATCAGGTCTGCTATTTTTAAGCCGGGTGAGGAAGTGGTTTTTTGGCAGCAACTCGAACCATGTCCTTAATTTTTGGAATAACCGCAAGACACTATAGGCTAATCGTCAGAAATATTTTTGTTCAGGCCCAGCTCCATTATCTTGACTTTGTTCAGGGTTTTTTCTAATAGTCGCCTGTTTGCCGCGATCAGATCCGACAGCATTCCCAAAAGCATTGTCTGGAATCCCAGGATCATGAGAATGGCCGCCAGTATCAACGATTGTATGTGTCCGGCGCTACCTCGGTTTATTATTAAATAAAATAAAAACCTTAAGCCCAGCAGAAAACCCAGAGAAAAAAGTAGGACCCCCAGCCTCATAAAGGCCTTGAATGGCTGGTACATTGAATAGGCTCGTATAAGTGTCGCCACGGACCGTTTTATATATTCCCACACGCTTCTATATAACCGGGAAGGGCGTCTTGTAGGGTTTGTTTCGACCTCTATATTTTCTATTGCCAGCAGGTTCTTCCCGGAGGCAATGATTGTCTCCAGCGTATAAGTAAACTCCGAGACCACGTTCAGATTTAAAGCGGCATATTTGGAGTATGCCCGGAAACCGGTCGTGGCATCGGGTATGTCAAGACCGGAGAGTTTTTTCACGACCCAGCTGCCTATCTTCTGAAGTCTCTTTTTCAGAAAGGAGAAATCTTTCACCCCGTCTATCTTGCGGTTGCCTATGACAATATCCGCCCTCTTTTCGATTATAGGCGCTACCAGCCGTTTTATGTCATTTCCCTTATACTGATTGTCGGCATCGGTGTTGACGATTATGTCGGCGCCGAGCCTGAGGGCGCCGTCGATGCCGGCGCTGAAAACCCGGGCCAAGCCTTGCCTACTCTTGAAATTCAGAATATGCCTCACGCCATTTTGCTTTGCCGCATCGACGGTCCTGTCGGTGCTGCCGTCGTTTATAATAAGGACCTCTATCTGGGCAAT
>MHFD01000084.1:13594-13728 GCA_001804045.1 Omnitrophica bacterium RBG_13_46_9 | reverse complement strand
GGCATTGCGGTAACCAGCTCCGCCTTGGCAAGCATGGACGGTAAAATAAAGATGCCTGCCAGGACATAAGAGAAGACCGACGAAGGGCCGGTCTTCGCGTATGCCAAGGCAGGCAAGACAAAAAGCCCGGAACT
>MHFD01000084.1:12976-13559 GCA_001804045.1 Omnitrophica bacterium RBG_13_46_9 | reverse complement strand
ATAGCGTAAGTTCTCTTTTAAGTCTTTGTCTCATTGTCATACAATTTTGCCGTAACACTGTACAATCAGGCTACTCAAGAGGCGGACCTATAAAATACATTGCCTTCAAGTAAAATGCACGGGTTATCTGGCAATCCGCACCCCATAAGCCCTCGGTTCTGGACCATCTATGTCCGTATGTATCACCAGCTCTTATAATACCCTATGTCCCCGGCCGCTCTCTCCGCTTTCAGACATTCCAATATCTTCTTCACGCAATCCTCCGGACCCTGCTTTTCCGTATCGACAACGATGTCAGGGTGTTTCGGCACCTCAAAAGGCGCGGAGACTCCGGTAAATTCCTTTATCTCGCCTTTACGCGCCTTTTTGTACATCCCTTTTACATCTCTTTTCTCGCAGGTCTTTACGCTGCATTTGAGATAAGCCAATTTGAAATTTTCTATTATGCCCTTGACCATATTCCTCAGTTTGTCCGAAGGCGAAACAAAACATGCCACCACAAAGTTGCCGTTTTGATTAAAAAGCTTGGCAACGTGCGCGATCCTTCTCAGATTCTCCGTCCTGTCCTTTTCGGAAAAACCCA
>MHFD01000084.1:10770-12914 GCA_001804045.1 Omnitrophica bacterium RBG_13_46_9 | reverse complement strand
CATAGCCCACTTTCCTGCCGATATTAATGCTGCTTATATCCGGAATAGCGACAACCTCTACCCTGTTTCCGTAAACCCTCTTTATCATCTCGGCCCTCTGCTCTACGGTATATGGGTTCTTATCGGAAATCTCGGTATTCCTTATGGCGACGCAGACGTGTTCGCCTTTTTTCAGTGCACAGTCGATCAGATACTTATGCCCCTCATGGAACGGCTGCCATCTTCCTATAAAAAGGGCATATCTTTTATGCGCATTGTACATAGCCCATACCTCCTTTTGGTATATGTGTCCGGTGGTTTTTTATGGCCGTATTTCCCATAAAATGTGGTGGTTATTATATCATGAAATAGTATGGAATGTGAAGGGAGAAAATGGGAAAAAATAGGGACACATCCCGTTTTTCTATGGGAAAATGGGATGTGTCCCTATTTTTTGATTCTTTGCTTCTAAAAAGATGCAAACTGTTCTTTTTTCAGGGGGTCGTTATCAAGCAGATTTATCGTCTCTGTCAGTTTTTCCCTGTCTATGGAAGTCATATTTAAATATTCTACTCCGACATCAAAGTCATCCGCTTTTTCAGGGGAGGTATGGTCGACCCTGACTACCTTTGACCTGACGCCGATGGGCTGGGGAAAATAGGGAAGATACATGCTCAGATCCAATTTTTCTCCTGCGGAGAAGATATCCTGGCAAGACCTTAAAAGCGCCCCTGCATGACTGACATTAAGGATATTGAAAAAACTACCTGCATCCTTGTTTGCTATCTTGGCGCTTATCTTGTCTTTTGCGTCTATCCTGCGGAACCTGCGTTTCTCTCTGTAAAATCTTCTTGTGCCGTTTCTTATATCAAAAAGAAGCTCCTCCAACTCATCGCATCTGGTCAGGACGCTGGAGCTAAAAATGTAGACTTTTTTGTAAATCTCTATTACAAACCAAAGCAGGATAGCTAAGACCAAAAATGCGTAAACGAAAAAAGTGTTTCCCGGGCCGCTTGACAGGACACGCAATCCGGTGGCTAATAATGCCAGTGTGCTAAGATATACCAAGAAAAATTTTGCGTTTAATTTCTTGCTCATGACCGCCCCTTCCTTCTTAAACACGAAGGCAAGCTGCCCGACTCGTTTCTTATTTTATCTATACCTTTTATGTTTAAAAAATTTTATAGAATTATATTTACCGTGCTTTATTTTATCACATTCACCTTATATCATTATACTATAAAATACATGTGTTTTGGTCAAATAAATGTAACAGATTTGTAATAAATATGTAACAGGAAAATACCGGATTTTACCGTATCGGCCTAAGGCGTTTTCAACGAGTTTAGTCCTAATGGCTATCGGCCATCAGTCGTCAACCATCAGCTATAAGCTATCGAGTCGATGAGTTTCAACAATCGAAGGTTTCTTAAGGTTTCTTGATGTTGCTTTCGCAATAACCCGTTGAAATTGTCACGAATTACGAATTTCGCACATCGAATTTCACGAACCTTTCGTTGTCCATGTATTTCAACCGTATTTCCATTGTATTTCAATTGTATATCAATGAGTTTCCACGAGTTTCAATAAGTTTCAATGAATTTCAATGAGTTTCGAGTCACTGCATCTCGTCGGATTTTGTAGTACGTTAGGAATGCAAATGTTACCCATTTGTGACACACAATTTTTGATTATTATGGTATAATTTATTTGACAAGAAAAAAATCAAGGAAATAAAAAGGTGCATATCATGTCAGACTTTATTGAAAAACGCAAATTCCCAAGGGTTGAGGTATCCGTTCCTTTGCGATACAAAAAACTGTACGGAACTACATATCTTTCAAGCGGAACGTTAACCAAGAATATCAGCGAAGGAGGGATAAGATTCAGCACTGACAAATTTATCTCTCTGGCGTGCCGCTTGCTTCTCGAGCTGCGTCTGCCCTCGGTTCCGCGATCTATAAAAGCGATCTCAAAGGTAGCCTGGATAAAAAGACTGCCGTCAGGAAATGTCTATGAGGTAGGTAACCAGTTTCTGGCTATGACGAAGGAAGACGACAAGATAATATCCGACTACTTAGAAAATATCGCGAATCTTGCAAAGGCATAGATTAAATAAATCCTCTGGAACTTCTTTTAATTCCCGTCTATTTCTCCGGCCTTTC
>MHFD01000084.1:9507-10764 GCA_001804045.1 Omnitrophica bacterium RBG_13_46_9 | reverse complement strand
CAATTTTTGACAAAACCGGCCCTATCATTTCATGCAATACCGTGCAGCCTATTACTATATTGATGATGATATCGGCCATAGAGTCAAATGCCGGATTCTGCTTTACCATTAACGCCAGGCCTACTATGATCCCGCCCTGCGGGATAAGGCCTCCGGCGGTATACTTTTTAACCGCCCCGGACGAATGCGATAAAGAAGCCCCTGTCATCGTGCCCAGCACTTTTCCAGCCGCCCGAAGAACAACAAACAAGACCACAAGCGCGATATGCTTTGTAAAGACTGAGAAATTTAGATACATGCCGCTTAACGTAAAAAACAGGACAAAGACCAGCTCGTCCGTGTATCGTTCCAGCATGGTAAATATCCTATCGGACTGCCTGTTGAAATTTACCACTATAGCGCCCATCGTCATTATAGCCAGAAGCTGATCGACGTTGATAACCGTAGCGAGGCCGTAACAAATCGACAAAAAACTTAATATCACCACGATAAAAGCCCCTTCTGTCTCCTTCTTTATAAACGTGGTGACCGCGTTAAAAGTGAATCCGAATATAATGCCCAGAATAACCGCGCCGCCAATAATGGCCAAAGGTTGAAGCAGCGCGGTGCGCATGCTGAACGGCGCGTGCGAAATGAGTATCTGCGCCATGACAACGCCTATGCTGAAATTGATTATACCTAGGACATCGTCCATCGCCGCAACGCCCATTATCGTAGAGGAGACGTCTCCCTTAGCGTTGTATTCATGGGTCACCGCCAATATCACCGATGGATCGGTAGGCGACGCGAGGGCCCCGATCAATATGGAAAAAGGTATAAACATGGGCATCCATTTCGGGTTGACCAGATGAACAAACAGGCCTGTATAGATTATATAGCCTATAGTGACCGCTAAAAACGCAAATTCCGCCTCATAGAAAGTTATATATGTTATGCTCTTGCCTAATTTTTTTATACGCGAATAGGAAAGCGATCCGCCTACGGAAAAGGCTATAAAAGAAATGGCGATGTTGGTGACAAGCCCCGTGTGAGAGGTGAAATCTTTCGGTATGAAGTTGAAAATATTAGGGTTTAACGCTACGCCTGCTAATATATAACCTGTGACTTTAGGAAGCTTTAATTTCCTTGCTATCTCCCCGAAGAGAAAGCCGACAAATATAATGGTGCCGACAATAAGCATGGGCTGTATGATGGGCTGCATATGTTTTTAGTCAGGTTGATCTAATAGATATATTCATGACTTGAGGTATCGCATGA
>MHFD01000084.1:0-9497 GCA_001804045.1 Omnitrophica bacterium RBG_13_46_9 | reverse complement strand
CGGCTCCCAATATAGTCACTCTTTTAGCCATGGAAAGCCTCACTTTCCATATAATACGCAATTTCGCCAAAATTCAGGTTACGGCCATCAGGCTGCATGCGGTTCGATAATTACCTTTATAGATTCCTTGGCTTCTGCCACAAGACGAAAACCCAGACCGGTCTCTTTCAAGCCCAAACGATGGGTGATCAATTTTCCTACCGGTACGCGGCCGGCGCGAATCAGCTCTATCGCTTCGGCGGCATCCGAGGGGCTATTGCCGTATGAAGGCATAAGTTTTATCTCGTTACGCCAAAATTTATTTACCGGAACAGGGAGATTCATATCCGGGCCCGTAGGCGCGAAAAACAGAACCGTCCCTCCTCGGTCCACAGATTCCAGCGCCTGGCTAAAAGCGGATAAAGCCCCTGTACATACGACCACCAGGTCAGAGAGTCTGTTGTCATTAACCCGGCGCAGGCCGCCGGGTATATCCTCTCCGGCTTCTATTACAAAATCCGCCCCTAATCGTTCGGCCGCCTTCAGGCGATACCCATTGATATCTGTCATAATGATACGTCCGGCTCCCAAGGCGCGGGCCGATAAAAGATGGAGTAACCCCGAAATACCGCTGCCAAGGATAAGCACACTCTGTGCCGGACGCAAGTTGGCTACCCTCTGCCCCCGGATAACACAAGCTAATGGCTCGATAAACGTTCCCTCTTCAAAAGAGACCTCATCAGGCAGTAAAAATACACCACGGTCCACGTTTAGCCCTGGCACGCGTATGTATTCCGCGAAGCCTCCGGGATCATAGTTTGTAGTATGCAACGTCTCGCAGGCTGTATGATAACCTTTAAGACAATAATGGCAAGTGTTACATGGTATGTGGTGAGATACAAAAATTCTGTCGCCGACTTTGTAACGTTCCACGCCTTTTCCGACCTCTGCAATCTCCCCTGCTATTTCATGTCCCAGCACCAAAGGGGCCTTTTTAACGCGGTACCACTCCATCACATCGCTGCCGCATATGCCGCTTGCCATGACTTTAACCAGAAGTTCGTCCGGCCCGATCTTCGGTTTAGGCCTTTCCTCAACGCGGACATCGCTATTGTTATAGTATACCGCTACTTTCATATTTCTTCGCAATACGTTAAACGCTTATATTTCGTGATTCCTCTCACCAGACGCTAATCGCTTCCGCCGGAGGGCGGATCCGACCTTTGGTGGAAGACGCTTAATATAATCACTTACCTTTTTTCGTCTCCTTGAATATCTCAAGCGCCTTCTTCACCGTCGCCTTTCCGTGGATGACGGCATTAAGCGCCTTTGCCATAGCCACGGGATGCGCGCTCTGCCAGACATTTCTTCCAAGGTTTATGCCGATAGCGCCTTTCTGCATGCCATCATATACAAATTCCAATACCTCAAGCTCTGACTCGCATTTAGGTCCGCCCGCTATGACGACAGGAACCGGGCACCCCTCTACGACTTTATCGAAGTCCTTTTCGCACCAGTAAGTCTTGACTACACGCGCGCCCAATTCGGCCGCGATACGGCAGCTTAAAGCGAGGTAGCGGGCTTCTCTTTTTTCTAACTCTTTGCCCACGGCCGTAACGGCCATTACCGGAATACCGTAATCCTCGCACTTATTGACAAGCTCCGCGAGATTCATCAGTGTCTTATGCTCATAATCACTGCCTACAAAGACAGAAATGCCTGCAGCGGCCGCGTTAAGCCGGATGATCTCCTGAATAGAAGTCGTGATGCTTTCGTCCGCCAGGTCCTTGCCGGCCATGCTTGTGCCCCCTGATACCCTTAGGATAATAGGCTTATCGATGGAAGGATCAACGCATGAGCGCAATACGCCCCTTGTGACAAAAAGGGCGTCACAGTAAGGAAGGAGCGGTTTTATTGTCTCGTCCGGTTTCTCCAGACAGTGGGTCGGGCCCTGAAAGTATCCGTGGTCTATGGGTAAAAAGAAACAATGACCATCGGGTTGGATGAGTCGGCTTAATCGGTTCTTAATTCCCCAGTCCATTTTACTACCTCCATTTAATTGTTTATCGCTACTGTCTGCTTATTTCGAATCGTCCTACGTAACGTGCTATTTGCTAATACCTGCGTATATCGTAGGTTTCTTAAGGTTGATCCCGTCTTATGTTGCATAGGTTGCAAAAGTTTCAGAGGTTGCAGATGTTGCTTTCTTTACATTTATGCAACTTCTGCAACTTTTAGCAACCTCCGCAACCTTTGCAACTTCTGACTGCCTCCCGAAACCTTCCCCTATAACCTACTACCTATCACCTACTACCTTACGTGATTATTCAAATCGTCCCACGTCCTACCTAACGTGCTATAACGAATCGTCCTTCGTCCTCTCGTCCATCGTCCTTCGTAACGAGCAAATAGTTAATTCCGAGTCAATGAATTTCCATGAGTATCAATGAGTTTCCATGAATTTCTTCCTAAGAGCTATGAGCTAATAGCTACGAGCTAATAACGTGCTGCATCGAATCGTCCTACGTCCTAGCGAGCGAAGCGAGCGGACGTCCCACGTAACTTGCTATTACTAACTACCGCTCCGGCCTGACTATCGCATACCCCTTCTCTATCAGCCAATGGTGAAATTGATACGTTGTGTACCTGCAATCCGTCTTGCATACTTTTCGTATCTTTTCGTATTCAGCGGAACCTTCTTTTTGTTTATTAAGTTCCAGCTGTACGGCGCATTTCACATCCTTGCAGAACTCTCTGCGTTTATACTCTACAAATCCCTGTATCGGCATATTGCGCCCTCAGATTTCATCGCAGCAAAAGAGAAGTTAATCCAATTATAAAACAATATATCGCAAACATCCAGAACTTTCCCTTCTTGACTACGAAGAAAAGCAGATTAAGAAACACCAGGCTTAGGACCAAACATACAAAAAAAGCTACGGCTAAAGATAAATCGAAATAAAATACCTTCCCTGATTCCAGTATAAAGGCCCCTAATGAAAGCGGGATAAACAGCAAAAATGAAAATTTTGCCGCTTCTTCCCTTTTAATACCCGCTAATAAAGCGGAAGAGATAGTCATTCCGCTTCTCGAAATACCCGGAAATAAGGCCAATACCTGCGCCAACCCGATTATTAAGGAGTTCCTGACATTCAATTCCGCGCGCGTCCTTGAGAATCTCGTCAAAAATAATATCGACCCGGTAAAAATAAAAGCGACTCCTATAAACAAAATCGACGAAAATGCTCTTTCTACCATATCGTTGAAAAAAAAACCGAATGCCGCCGCAGGGACAGTCGCGACTATCAGATATATCCATAATTTCCTATATTCTTTATTGAAGCTTATAAGATATATTATCTCCTTTCTCGTGAAGATGATAACCGCCGCAAGCGAAGCTATGTGAAGCACAGTAAAGAAAAAAATGTCCGGCTGCGAGATAAGGTTGGAAACCAGGGCCAGGTGGCCGGAAGAAGAAACAGGCAAAAATTCCGTAGCCGCCTGTATAACCGCTAATAAGATTTCTTTTATCATGATCATAGTAGGTAGATTATAACCCTAAAAGCAAACGACCTCAAGGTTTTCTTGATATTATACGGCGTTTATTTTTTAGTCTTGCTGCTTTAATTTTCAGCGTTTTCTGAACAGCTAAAACTAAACAGATACATAGGAAATACAAGAGGAAGCGGGAATAGATGAGTGGTTAAAGGGAAGACGCGAGAAAGGAAAAGTTTCTTTTAAGATTCAGGTTAAACATTACGATTTTGGAATATTAATGGTATAACAAATAAAAAGGAGGCATTATGCAATGCCCGCTATACATTGATGTTGTAAGAGAATGTGAAGCTCCACCGCCTTACAGCGGTGGCTTCTCTTTTTACAGGGTTCCGCTCTATCGGTGGAGCGGAACCCTGAACCGAAAGCCATTCATCCGCGCCCTTACAGGCGTGGCTTTCTGGTTCATGGGTAAAAGATATGAGATGAAAGAAGCCGGAGAGATTCCTTCTCCAACTCTGCTTCCAGACGGTTCGACACTCGCTTAAAATACAAGTTAAAGGCTGCCCCCTCCATACATAGCCGCTTCCGAAAACAATAAAATCTTGAAAAATCCACATCATCTTTCCATAAAGAAATTAATAAACATATTGCTGACGAAATAGCCGGCTCCTTGCACGGAAGATCGTGACGTCCGGAATAAAGTGCGGGAAGGATTTAGCATATCTTAAATAGTTACCTAATTATTGAGCTGATACAACGTTCCTCATTTTATCGTTACGATTAAATCGCCCGCGTGTCCGCAAGAAGAGCATACTTTCCCCTGCCCCCTTATCCTTAACTTTTGCCCGGAACGCGTATCCGGCTTGATCCTGAGGGTGATCTTTTTCCCGTCATGCCTGAAAAGGACCTCTCCTCCTGTCTTTGCCACGCCGGCAGGAATGGCAAGTGTCGCGTTTATATCCGTGTGTTCCATTATGTTAGAATAATTGCCGCCTAAGCCATTGCCTCTATGGATATATTCGGTGTGGACTCCATTATCGCCCATATTCTGAAAGACGCTGAAAATGTCCTCGAATATATCATCTTTGAAAGTGGTCCTGCGCGCGCGGCCCCTTCTTGCGGATCCCGAAAAACGCTTAAGGATCTCATCGAAATCAAAACCTTGAGCGCCGGTGAACTCGCCGCCCTCCCCGTATCCGTATCCTTTCCTGAAAGCGTCGTATTCGGCGCGCCTCTTCTCATTGCCCAATACATAATAGGCCTCGCCTATCTCCTTGAAACGCTCCTCGGCCTCTTTTTTGTTGCCCGGGTTTCTATCGGGATGATACTTTAAAGCGAGATTCCGATAGGCCTTTTTTATCTCGTCTATGCCCGCATTTTCCGAAACACCCAGTATTTTATAATAATCTTTGTTTGACATGGCCTGTTACCTCGTGACTACGATAAACTCGTCGGTTTTTCCTTCGTGATCTATATCGATGGACGATTTTTCCTTGAGCTCTCCTTTAAGGAGCTTCAGGGCTATATTATCGTAAAGTTTTCTCTGAATAATCCTCTTAAGGGGCCTGGCTCCAAACGAGGGGTCAAACCCTT
Source organism: Omnitrophica bacterium RBG_13_46_9 (assembly GCA_001804045.1). GTDB lineage: Bacteria > Omnitrophota > Gorgyraeia > JABMRN01 > RBG-13-46-9 > RBG-13-46-9. The sequence continues at coordinate 4,427 of MHFD01000084.1, read as the reverse complement.
CTTTTACAAGTTCTGATTTCGCTTTTTTTGTAACAGATACCTTTATGGACTTTTCGTCTAACCGCCCTTGCAGCTCTTTTAACTGGATATCCGCTATCTTCTCGATGTCGATTTCTTTCAATTTATTGAAGATGATTATCTCGTCGACGCGATTTAAAAATTCCGGCTTAAAGCCCTTCTTTAAAAGAGCCTGGATCTCATCCTTAATGCGCTTCTCGTCATCTATTTCCTGTATTATATGACTTCCTATATTGGATGTCATTATAATAATTGTGTTTTTAAAATTGACAACTCGGCCCTGCCCGTCCGTCAAGCGGCCATCGTCAAGGATCTGCAGAAGGACATTAAAGACATCGGGGTGGGCCTTTTCGATCTCGTCAAAAAGAACCACCGTATACGGCCTGCGTCTCACCGCTTCCGTCAGTTGCCCACCTTCGTCATAACCGACATAACCGGGCGGCGCGCCTATTAGACGGCTCACCGAGTGTTTCTCCATATACTCTGACATATCGATACGGATAAGGGCGCGTTCGTCGTCAAATAAGAACGCTGCCAGGTTTTTCGCCAGATATGTCTTTCCTACGCCCGTAGGACCGATAAAGATGAAGGAACCTATCGGCCTCTTCGGGTCCTGAAGGCCGCTTCTCGAGCGTCTTATAGCGTTGGAAACAAGCCCTACCGCTTCGTCCTGCCCCACCACCTTCTCTTTTAGGATCTCTTCCATGGAGACAAGCTTCTCTATTTCGCCCTGCATGAGTCTGGAAACGGGGATACCTGTCCACTTGGATACGACCTCGGCTATATTCTCCTCGCCGACTTCCTCTTTTAATATCTGATGTCCGTTCTGCAGTTTTGTCAGTTTATCATTCTCGGTGTCAAGCTTCTTATCCAGTTCCACCAATTTTCCATATCGTATCTCCGCGACCCTGTCGAGACTTCCTTCCCGTTCCAGGCGGGACTCCTCTAGCTTAAGGCGCTCTATCTCCTCTTTTATCCTTCGTATATTTTCTATGACACCTTTTTCGTTCTTCCATCTCGTTTTCATGGATGTGTACTGCTCTTTCAGCGATGCCGCCTCTTTCTCTATTTTCAGGAGCCTCTCCGCGGAAGAAGCGTCCTTCTCTTTCTTAAGAGCCTGCTTCTCTATTTCCAGTCTCGTAAGTTTTCTTTCGATCTCATCAATATCCGTAGGTAAACTGTCTATTTCTATCTTAAGTTTTGACGCAGCCTCATCGACAAGGTCTATCGCTTTATCGGGCATATGCCTGTCAGAGATATATCTATTTGACAACACCGCTGCCGCCACAAGCGCGCTATCCTTTATGCGTATGCCGTGATAAACCTCATATCTTTCCTTAAGCCCCCTCAGTATAGAAATCGTGTCTTCAACACTAGGTTCACCGACAAAAATCGGCTGGAACCTTCTCTCGAGGGCCTTATCCTTCTCCACGTGTTTTCTGTATTCATCGAGAGTCGTAGCGCCGATGCAGCGTAGCTCCCCTCTGGCAAGCGCGGGTTTTAACATGTTTGAGGCGTCTATCGCTCCCTCCGCACCTCCGGCTCCAACTAAAGTATGAAGCTCATCTATGAAGAGTATTATCTGTCCGTCCGACTTTTCGATTTCATGAAGCACCGCCTTAAGGCGCTCTTCAAATTCTCCCCTGAATTTTGAGCCGGCTACAAGAGAGCCCAGGTCAAGCGCCACGACCCTCTTATCTTTAAGGGACGCAGGCACATCATGATTTGCTATCCTGCGGGCCAGCCCTTCGGCAATCGCTGTTTTTCCTGTTCCGGCCTCGCCTATAAGCACAGGGTTATTCTTTGTTCTTCTTGAAAGGACCTGTATTACCCTTCTTATCTCATCATCCCTGCCTATGACAGGGTCGAGTTTTTCCTGCCTGGCAAGGTCCGTCAGGTCCCTAGAATACTTTTCCAGGGCTCTGTATTTTTCTTCCGCGTTCTGGTCCTGGGCACTGTGGACGCCCCTTACATCCTTTAAAACTTTAAGAATACCGTCCCTCGTAATGCCATACCTCTTTAGTAATTCAGCGGTTTCCCCGCTCTTGGTATTGGTAATAGCAAGTAATAGGTGTTCGCTTGAAACGTACTCGTCTTTAATAGAATCCGATTCTTTCTTGGCCGTTCTTAATATATTATGCAGGTCATTTGAAAAATATACCTGCGCCGTTTCTCCCTCGATCTTATTTCCTTCTGAAAGTATATTTTCCAGTTCTTTATTGAAAGACAAAAGAGACACTCCCAATCTATTAAAAATAGCCCCTCCGATGCCATTCTCCTGCTTAAGAAGCGCTGACAGAAGGTGTTCCGCCTTTGCTTCCTGATGAGAATAGTCGCGTGCTATATTAACCGCCTCCTCAATCGCGTTCTGCGCTTTTATGGTAAATTTATCGAATCTCATATTTATCACTCCCTTTAGTCCTGAAACCAGAAACCAGAAAGAATAATACCGGTTACCGGTTTCTGGTTTCTAAGACTTTTGCATTTACTCGATATTGATCTTTATCTCTTTTTTCTTGGCTGATTCGGCTTTCGGAAGCTCGACCTTAAGCACTCCGTTCTTATAGGTCGCCTTGGCTTCTTCGCCCTTCACCTCGGACGGCAATTCAACGACCCTCTGAAACGCGCCATAGGAGCTTTCCCTGTGATAATAATTCTTTTTCTTTGTCTCCTCCGATTCTTTTTTTTCGCCTGTGATCGTCAGGAGATTTCGTTCCACCGAAAGCTTGAGGTCCTCGGGTTTCGCCCCGGGTATCTCCGCTTCTGCTATTAGCTTATCACCCTTTTCGTAGACATCAATAGCCGGCGCAGCTTCGATCCTGGCCAATCCGAAAGTGAAAGGCGTGTTTAGCAGACTGTCAAATGCCTTTCCGAAATCGAACTCGGCAAGAAAAGGATCTCCGTTTTTTTTCTTTAGAGGAAAGCACTTCATTTTACACCTCCGTTTGTGAGACATCTTTTAGACCCGCCATCGATCTCGTGCCCACACAGCACAAAAGCCGATGTCAGGCTTGTCTCATTTATATAAATATACTTACATATTTAAATGGTTCTATATGATATGCCAAAAAAAATCACTCCAGTATCTCTATGTCAAATCTTGCGATGAATCCTTCAAACCCATTTCGCAGGACTTTTTTATTTATCGAATAATAAATCATCTTCCCTTTTCTGTGAGTCCTTACAAGGTCACAGCGTTTCAATATCTGCAGATGATGCGATATCGTCGGTTGAGTCATATTTTCAAATTCCCGGCACAGTTCGTTTACGCATCTCTCATGTTCCGCCAGGAGCTCAAGGATCTCCTGCCGGGTTATATCCGAAAGGGCCCTGAAAAAGTTTATACAACTTTCTTCCATTTTAATCACCCCTAGCCAGACACATAGACATATTTACATTCATCTATAAGTATACACCGACTTTTAATCTTTGTCAAGAGCAAAATGAATTTTTTTTATCGCGGGAACCTCCCCAACCTCGTAGGTTGGACCTATAAAACCTGCGTCCAACCTACGAGGTTGGGGAGGTCTTCCTATTGGCGGAACTCCTGCCTATCTGTTCCTGCAGGGTGCCCATAGGGCATATTGCGCACCAGCCTCTGTGTCTTGTCACGATACCCAAGACAACAGCGATAACCGTGGTCAACAGGCACATTGTCACGAAAACAGCCCCTATGGCAATGACGTTGCCGCCTGTGCCAAAGATGCGTAAAATCACGAAACTTATAAGAAGTACAAATATCATCCAGCGAAACCATTGCTTTGCAAAAACCTTAGGCACCGGTTTATTTAAGCTATATTTTGACATCACAATATCCAAAAAAGCCCCTCTCGGGCAAAGATTCCAGCACCAGTAACGTCCTTTAAAAAAGGAAAGGGTCAGAAAAAAAGCCATCATCGCTACGACCAGATATCCGAGCATCGCGTTAAATAGACCCCCTATCACAATGATCGGAAGAAGCCACACCATTATTAGTTGAGTCTTCTTATATTTCATTTCGCGCCTCCAAAAAATGTCTGCGCTATCAACCCCGCTATGGGCGGGAAGAAAAACGTGCTTGCGATACGTATTAACGCAAACCTTAAGCCCAATATACCTACCTCTATCGGCAGCCTGCCTATCGCCCATAACGACCAGCCCGTTAAGAATGCAACTGTCGTTCCGATGCCGGCGCCGGACCGCAAAAGCGCGGCGACTACGGGTAAGCTGACATAAGGGCCTCCGGGCGCCAATCCGCCTGCAACTGTTCCTATAAGTATTCCGCGCAGGCCCGACTCCTTACCTATCCATTTCGCCAATAGCTCGTGAGGCAACAGAACCTGGACCATGCCAGCTACTATAAACGCAAAACAAAGTAGCGGCAAAATCTCTATTACCATATTTGCGGCTGATTTTATACCGCTGATATG
>MHFD01000083.1:9621-16186 GCA_001804045.1 Omnitrophica bacterium RBG_13_46_9 | reverse complement strand
TACGATCGATATGGTCTCGGCGCGCTCCGCGACAGGAAGTTCCCCGGCGAGATGTCGAAGAGGAACGCCGTGTCGCTCTTCGCGGCATCGAAGGATATGAAAAAGAGAGAGCTGCAGACCGCTTTGCAGAGTAGCCTATCCCTTAGAAATTCGATACTTGTCCCAACGGGATTAACGGAGGATGTGACCGGAGTTATCCGTTCGACACTCTTTGGCTTACGCCTTGTCGCTATCGCAAGGAACCCAAAAGATGCGGAATTTGTCAAAACAACCATCGCGGCCTATCAGGGTATAATCAGCGCATACGGTGTACAACCACCCGATTTGAGCGTGCAAGATATCCTGACTCTGGCGACTTCGGAGGACATTAACGCGGTCGCCGCCGCGCTCGGCAAAATAATCGCGGCACTCCCGATAAGGCCGATACCGGTCGACGAACTCCACGAGATCTTCAAGCGGGCAACGGAACGGCTGGATCAGTCGGTGTAATTTCGGGCAAAACAAAGCCACAAGCTAATACCACGCATATCGAAGGTTTCTTAAAGTTTCTTGATGTTTCTTAAGGTTGCTCCTGTTCTATGTTGCATAGGTCGCAAAAGTTTCATAGGTTGCATATGTTGCTTTATTTACGTTATGCAACCTTTGCAACCTTTAGCAACCTCTGTAACATTTGCAACTTCTAACTGTCTCCCTAAACCTCTCCCTACAACCTACCACCTAACGCGCTATAATGAATCGTCCTTCGCCCCCTCAGTAGCCCCAAGATAAATCTTGAGGCGCGTTTTATTTAGGGGTATAATCCGAATGAGGATAAGGGCCCATGTTTGGCTTAAGGAGCGTTTCAAGGGCAAAGGTCTTCGAATACTGGCAGTAGGTTTCCATGCTTTACAGATGGCGTCAAGCGTGGAGATGCGACTCCAATACCTGATTTAAGCTATGGTCCAATCTTTTAAATGCCAAGACCCGGGCCCAGAAAAAATCCTATGAAAAAGATATCAAAGATTGCGGTTAACATAAGCCTTCTATTCATGTCGCTAATGTGCTTATTGGTTATTAGTGAGATCACATATAGGTTATATCAGAGATTTACACGGGGCACGCCTTTTGCCATGTCGATTAACATGTTTTCCGATCGGCAGTTAGGGTGGAAGGGAAAAAAGGTTTTTGGAGATACCAAGAGCGTAAAATATAAAATTTTTGTTGTAGGTGACTCTGTTACCAATGGGTACGGGGTAGAAGAAAAAAATATGTATTATAGCATAATCGGAAAAGAACTGGATGCCGAAATATTCGTTTATGGCGGACGCGGTTATGGGACGCTGCAGGAATATATGGTTATTGACAGGTATTTTGACGAGATTAACCCTGATCTGGTCATTCTTCAGACCTACGGCAACGATTTCATTAATAACCTTTGGGAGCTTGAAACCGCGAGTTTTTTCAACAAAAATCTTATGATAAGGCCTTATTTGATAAATGGGAAGTTCGAGTATCGGTTTCCGAAATTTCTGGGCAGATTAAGGGTGTTTTAGGCCTCTTATTCACGGCTATTTTATTCATTGGCAAACAGAACGGAAAGATTACTGGCGAGATTAGCAAGGAGGGGTTTTTTGCAAAGCGTGGAAAAATATATCAAAGAAAAAGGAATGAAGTTTAACAAATTCAAGAGGTCGGTGGAAGTTACTGACAAATTGATAGGAAAGGTAAAGGCCAGAGTAGGAGATACTCCGATAGTGGTTTTTTCAGTTGGTAAAAAAGAACGATTCAGGATGATTTCCCGGAAGAATAATATTGTGTTCCTTGGGGATATGGGGGAAAAGGTAGTGGAAGAGGAAAGCAAGATCGGGAGCATGAGATTGAGGGATGGCACTCATTGGGATGAAAAAGCCCATCTGGTCTGCGGAAAAATTTTAGCCGAAGAGTTACGCAAAAGAGACCTTGGGCAAAAATAGATGTGAATTGAATTTGCATGAAGAAAAGCAATATAGCATTGATAGGCCTTTATGACACCGATTCTTTTTCAATCTGCACATTACACGCTACGTTGAAAAGAGAGGCCTTTAATGTCAGTACAATTTTTTTCAAAAGGCTAAGCAAAGACCTTACCATAATCCCTCCGCAAGACAGGGAAATCAGCTGCCTTGTCAGGCAAGTAAAAGAACTTAATCCAGATATCATAGGCATCAGCGTGCGGACTGTATTGTTTCAAATAGCTTCCCAGATAACCAAGGCGATTAAGCAAGAATCGGGCGCCCTGGTTGTTTGGGGAGGCGTTCATCCGACCATTAGACCGTGTCAATGCCTGGAATCCGCGGATATTGTCTGCGTCGGAGAAGGAGAGGGGCCAATCGTGGACTTGGCCACGAGATTTTCAAAAGGCGAAGGCATAGATGATATAAAGAATTTATGTTTCAAGAAAAACGGCGCGATTATCAGAAATGAGATACGTCCGCTGGTCGAAAATCTGGACTCGATGCCATTTCCGGATTATTCAAGTGAAGACAAATATTTTCTGGAAAACGGAAAAGTATTGCCGCATCGGGCGCACACAAACATGATCATGACCTCGCGCGGATGCCCTTTCTCATGCAGCTTTTGCTGCAATAGCGCCTTGAGGAAAATATATGACGGGAAAGGCAGGTATGTAAGACGCAGAAGCGTCGATAATGTAATAGATGAGCTGATCCAGGCGAAAAAAACCAGGAATTTAAAGAATGTCAGCTTCCAGGACGATGTCTTTACTTTCGATATCGAATGGCTGAGAGAATTTTGCGGCAAATATAAAAAGTTTATAGATTTGCCGTTCTTTTGTTATTGTCACCCGAGGGCTACCACCGAGGAGATGGTACGGCTCCTGAAAGAGGCGGGGTTCTGTATCGCAGGGATCGGGATACAATCCGGTTCCGAAGAATTCAGGCACAGATATCTTAGGAGATATGACACCAATGTGGAAATCGTGAAGTGCGCCCGACTATTGAGTAAATACGGGATCGATTATCACTGCGATATATTAATGGACAACCCCCTGGAAACAGAAAAGGAACGGCAGGAAACTTTTAATCTTCTGATGAGGCTCCCAAAACCTTTTTTCCCGAACACGCATACGCTGACATATTTTCCGGAACTGGAACTTACAAACCTTCTCCTGGAAAAAGGGATGATCTCGGAAGAGGATATCGAGGATAAAAAACAGGAGTCGTATAGAAGATGGACCCCGCATTTGGATTTAACCAGAGATAAAGAAAATATGTTCTGGGATGATCTGTATTTTTTGGCCAGCAGAAAACTACCTGAATCGATCGCCATCGGGTTAAGCCGCAACATTTTTTTAAAGCGGCACCCAAAATTATTGACCTTACCGTTGAGATGTATCGTCCGCACAAAAGCCGGAAAATGTCTGCTATTCCTTATACGTAAGGGTAAACAGTGTTTAAATAAGTTTTCAGTTAAAAAACGGGACACATCCCGATTATGGGGTGAAAAATAGGATGTGTCCCCAGATAAAAAAAGGGAGAAGGAAAATGAAGTTACTCAACGGCAACATTCTCTTCGCGATTCTTGTGGCAGGTTTTGTTTTGGGGATAAGCGAAAACTCCGGATCACAGGGTGCCAAAAAACAATTTCTGTCCGATAAGATATACAGCGATCCCAAAGGGTTTTTTAGGATCAGACCGCCCGAGGGTTGGCAGATCCAGGAATTTAGAGACGATCCGCGGGGGAAAATAAAGATTATTTGTACGGAGGCGTACAACACAGTCATACAGGTTATTGCTATGGCAAGTCCTTTTTCTAATTTCGAAGAATTGGTCCGCGATAGCGAAGGTGCGGCTGAAAGATTAAGGTATAAATTTAATGCCGATGTAACTACCGAAAAGACAACTTTTGCGAATGCTAAGGCTGTAAAGGTGTATTTCACTATGCCGGGTAAACTGAAACAGATGCAAATCCAATTCCTTTTGGGGAAAAACCATTATACTCTTGTTTATGGCGCGCCGCCTGATATATATGAAGAGTTTCTTCCGATAGCTATGATATCCATTGGGAGTTTTGAGCCGATTTTAAAGGATGTAACGGAAGAGGAAGCGATCCAACATACCGTGGCCTCGAGATTGAGAACCGCTAAACTTATAATCCAGGCAGGCCAGAAAGAATATGCATTAGCCGTTATAAACGAAGGCTTACAACTCAATCCAGATAACAAGGAGCTGATGGAATTGAAAAAGCAGCTCGAAGAGAAATAAACACATATATTTCCGAATCCTCAACTTGGAAATTGGGCTTAGGTCCCGACATCCGACGTCTCAATCCTTATTGTCGATTGTCGAAACGCGACCCCACCTTAGCACATCTTTCGGTATTCCGGGCCGGATAACATAAAATCACGGTTGGATTTATACATTTGGCAAAGAATAATGGCCATAGAGACACGCCCTCAAGGATCCTTGCCGCTTGACATGTAAAGGCTAATGTTGTAATATAGTGGCACATCCTGCGTATTTCATTAAAAGAATAGCAGGCCTCTCCGATTTTAATTTCAAGAATTTCCTTATCAGTATATAAAGAGAGATTAGATAGCAGTGCAGGGTTTTATCTTCTCGCTTATAGGCGGTCTCGGACTTTTCTTTTTCGGCATGCAGGTCATGTCAGAAGGGCTGAAAAAGATAGCCGGCGAGCGCCTCAAAAATATTCTGTATATAGTCACAAAACTGCCTATCATAGGTGTTTTAGTAGGAACATTCGTTACCTTTCTTATCCAATCTTCCAGCGCGACGACCGTAATGGTCGTGGGATTTGTCAATGCGGGCCTCCTTACGTTAAAACAAGCCATCACCGTTATCATGGGCGCCAATATAGGGACGACTATTACCGCGTGGATCGTGTCTTCTATGGCAGTTTTTAAAATAAGTCATTATGCGCTGCCTTTAATCGGCATAGGGTTTTTTATCAGTTTCCTGGGCAGGGCCAAAAATACAAAATTTTTAGGACAAGTCATAATGGGGTTCGGCATTCTGTTCCTGGGGCTGGGATTTATGAAAGAGGCTTTTGATCCGTTTAAAGAAAGCCAGCGCGTAAAGGATATATTTGTCACATTCAGCCGCGACCCGATTCTGGGCGTTTTAGTCGGCATGATCTTTACGATGTTGTTGCAGAGTTCAAGCGCTACGATAGCTATCGTCCAGGTGCTGGCATTCAACGGTATTATAAGTTTTCCGGCGGCCATACCTTTGGTTTTGGGTGATAATATAGGGACCACGATCACCGCGCAATTGGCGGCTGTCGGCACGAATATTAACGCCAAACGCGCCGCCATGGCCCATACTTTATTTAACCTTATCGGCGTTTCTTACATGCTGGTTTTCGTATATAACGGGTGGTTTGTAAAGGCAATAGATTTTATTATTCCGGGCGAACTTACTCTAAAAAACGTTATGTTTTACATAGCGGTTTCCCATAGTTTTTTCAATATCATAAATACGTTAATCTTTCTGCCGTTCATAGGAGTATTGGAAAAAGCATGTCTGTGGGTAGTCCCTAAGAAAAAAGACGCGGTTGAAATAGGGCCCCGTTATCTGGAAAAGCACTTATTAAATACGCCTCCCATTGCCCTTGAACAGGCCCGAAAAGAGACTGTCCGCATGCTTCAGCTGGCTTGCAAATCAGTCTCAACGGCGGTAAATGGTTTTTTTGAAGGCAATCTGAACTCCCTTAAATCTGTCCCCGAAATGGAGCAAACGGTGGATAATCTCCAATCAGAGATCACCCAATACCTGATAGAGATTTCCCAGAGGAATCTAAGCCAGGTAGAGTCAGAAGAGCTGCCGGTTTTGATACACAATGTTAACGATATAGAAAGGATAGGGGACCATTCAGAAAATATAATCGAGCTCGCTGAACGCAAAATAGAAAATAAGCTATCGCTCACTGACGATGCGACTAGAGAATTGATGCTTATGTGGAATGAGCTCCATAACATGATGATAAAAACGGAGTTGGCCCTGGAGAAGAATGATGTCAATACGGCACGGGATGTGCTTGGGCATGAGGGGCGCATAAACGTATTTCAGACAGAGCTTAAAAAATCACATGTCAATAGGCTAAATGATGGAAAGTGCAATCTTAAAGCCGGTATCATGTTTATAGACCTTGTTGACAATCTGGAAAAGGTAGGAGACCATTTGTCCAACATCGCGCAGAGTGTTATCGGCGAGATGAGATGGAAGATATACGGCAAGCTTGAAAGGAAAGAAACCGTAGAGAAAAGAATGTAAAAAGCGGTATCCCGATTTTTACCCATGAACCAGAAAGCCACGCCTGTAAGGGCGCGGATGAATGGCTTTCGGTTCAGGGTTCCGCTCCACCGATAGAGCGGAACCCTGTAAAAAGAGAAGCCACCGCTGTAAGGCGGTGGAGCTTCACACGATCGGCATAAATATCCGGCATAAGCGTCCGGCATACTTACCCGGCCGCGATTTCGCGGGACAATGCCGCAATAAAAAAGGAGGCAAGAAATGTCAGAAGGCGAAAGCAAACACGACAAGTTTAAAAGACTGGCGACGAACAGGGT
>MHFD01000083.1:8381-9588 GCA_001804045.1 Omnitrophica bacterium RBG_13_46_9 | reverse complement strand
AAATCTGTCGTCTTCCGGTTATGAATATAACCCGGAAGAGGTAGAAAAGATATTCTTATCCCTTCAACAGACTCTGGATAATACTCGGAACAGGTTCTCAAAGAGCAAAAAAGAGACCACGGTTAAATTCGAGCTGTAACCGGGGATGATTTCCGGAACAACCACGGAATCAGATCCTACGGCACCTCGGCCGCGTTTTTACGAAAGCGATATATGTCGGGGCGGACTATGATTTTTTGGCTTTCTTTTACCTGGGGTCGGCCGGACGCCCGAAGTGCGGACGGACAGTGAAAAAGGACCGGGCGAAAGAACGTCAGCACGAAGAAGAGCCCGGCTTTACATAGCCGTATCCGGCAAAAATAGAAATGTTGGTGAGCCGATATGAAATACAAGAAGAACTTCGGATGGGTGCCGGATATACCGGATCGCAGGGATTTCCTCTACAGCGCCATCCGGCCGGTTGTGAAACTCCCGGATAAGACGGATTTACGGGAATGGTGCTCGGAAGTGGAACAGCAGGGCAGGCTCGGAAGTTGCACGGCACAGGCCCTGGCCGGAAATATCGAGTTCCTGGATAAGAGGGTCGATGCCGTATACGTGGATGTAAGCAGGCTTTTTATCTATTACAATGAAAGAGCGCTTGAGGGTACGGTAGATTACGATTCAGGCGCCTCGCTCAGAGACGGGATAAAGACCCTGAAGAAAGACGGGACCTGCCACGAAGAGAACTGGCCTTACGTGATCTCGCGGTTCGACAAGAAGCCGCCCGCGCGCTGTTACACGGAGGCGAGACTTCACCGGATCGAATCCTATCATCGGCTGAACACGCTGTCCGAAATGCTGACATGCCTTACGGAAGGCTATCCGTTCGTATTTGGCTTTGCCGTTTATGAGAGCTTCGAATCCGAGTCTGTCAAGCGTACCGGCGTTGTCCATATGCCTAAGGAGAAAGAGAGGGTTATCGGGGGCCATGCTGTCATGGCGATAGGGTATGACCGGCAAAAGAAGCGCTTTCTTGTGCGCAATTCGTGGGGCAGGCAATGGGGCATGGACGGATATTTTACCATGCCGTTCGAGTATCTCGAAACCCTTGCAGCCGACTTTTGGACGATTCGCAGGTAGAAGGGCAGAGCGCGTTGCGATGGCTCGCGGACACATGTAGAAACTCATCTAAAAACGCCGGATATCAAAACCCTACCCGAATTTT
>MHFD01000083.1:7497-8334 GCA_001804045.1 Omnitrophica bacterium RBG_13_46_9 | reverse complement strand
AGGCCGCAGCTTTAATCCCGATTTCCCGGACATTTACCCGGGTTAGGTTTAAGATGAATAATTATGATCATGGAATAATAGGCAATTGCACCAGTGCCGCGCTTGTTTCATCAGATTGCAGCATCGAATGGTTGTGTCTGCCTTTTTTCGATTCCCCTTCGGTTTTTGCCAGTATTTTGGACAGAGATAACGGCGGATATTTCAGGATATCCGCCAATGATATAGTGAAAATACATCAGAACTATATCCCGCACACTCCGATTATCAGGACGGTATTTGAGACCAAAAAAGGCATTTTTGAGGTCAGGGATTACATGCCGCGTTTTGTGACAGCCAGAGAGGAATATTACTGCCCGTCCGAGATCCACAGGGACATCCTCCTTATCTCGGGCCAGCCGGAGATCATAATCGAATTGAAGCCAAAACCGAACTACGCCGTGAGCGAAGCGAAGTTTTTATATGAGAAGGATTATGTCAAAATAATATCCCAAAAAGGGGAATATAACAGCTTCTATTTTTATAGCAATCTTGATTATAAGAAGATTGTCGAAGGCGAGCCCATCGAGCTTAAGGGGACTTCGTATATTTTGCTCGCCTATCACGAGAAATTGGAGCCGATCAATACAGATAAGATATACATAGAATATGAGAAGACAAAAACATACTGGCTCGACTGGGTCTACAGGACCAAAACCCCGGAAAGATATAAGAACCTGCTTATCCGCTCGGCGATTACGCTTAAGCTTTTGACGTATCAGAGGACAGGGGCCGTGATAGCCGCCCCGACGACCTCATTACCGGAGATCATCGGAAGAAACCGCAATTGGGATTATCGCT
>MHFD01000083.1:6553-7434 GCA_001804045.1 Omnitrophica bacterium RBG_13_46_9 | reverse complement strand
CAGCTTATAGAGACAATGTATACTTATTTTGTCGTAAACCGCAGGGGGAAGCTCTCGTTTGACGAAGAGATGTGGACGATAGTCCGCTCATTGGCTTATGAGGCGATACGATTATGGAGGGAGGAAGACAACGGCATATGGGAGCGGCGCGGCCCTATGCGGCATTATGTCTATTCCAAAATGATGAATTGGGTAGCCATGGATAGGGCTGCAAAAATCGCGCAATTTGTAGGTAAACCAGCCTATGCGCAGAAATGGCTTGAAGTAGCCGATGCGATAAAGAAAGATATACTGGAAAACGGTTGGAGCGAAAAACTGAAATCGTTCACCATGTATTATGGGTCGGATACCCTGGACGCCTCCAATCTGCTGATGCTTCACTACGGTTTTTTAAAAAGGACCGACCCCAAAATAGTAAGCACCGTCAGACAGGCCTATAGCAATCTTGTCAGAAACGGGTTTTCTTTCCGCTATACGGAGGAGGATGAGTTCGGCCTTCCCGAGAACGCCTTTATTGTGTGCACGTTCTGGATGATCAACGCGTTATATCTCATCGATGAGGAAGAGAAAGCCCGGACCATGTTTGAGGATATTCTAAAGTGCGCCAACAGATTTGGATTGTATTCCGAGGATATCGACGTGACGACAAGGCGCCTTACGGGTAACTTCCCTCAAGGGTACTCACATCTGGCCCTTATCCAGACAGCCCTTCTTTTGGAGACCGCTTACAATTGGAGCGACGCGTTCAGCCATATAAACGGCAATGTCAAATCGCTGGTATAATACGTGGCGCCTACCACTCCCGGCCGGCAATACTCAAAAATCCTTATATTCCCGGAGACAGCAGAAATACCCGAAACAATAAATGTCTTTACATGGGT
>MHFD01000083.1:0-6528 GCA_001804045.1 Omnitrophica bacterium RBG_13_46_9 | reverse complement strand
CGGCTCTCCATGATGACAAGCGTTTCTATATGAGGGGTGTGAGGGAAGAAATCGTATGCGTAGACATGTTTCAGCGTGTAGGCCGGAAGCAATATCTTCAGATCCCTAACAAGAGTCGATGGATCGCATGAGATATACGCTATTGCGCGCGCTTTCTTTTTTAATATGACGCCGCAAAGGTCATCGCCCAGGCCTTTGCGGGGCGGGTCTATTATCATCGCCTCAAGCGGTTTTCCAACGGTGCGCTCCGCCCATTTTTCCGCATCCTCGTGACATACCATAAAACCCTGTATATTGTTTATTTTTATATTTTTCTTGAGATAGCGCACGTTTTCTCTCGAAGATTCAACGCCTATCACCCTGCGCACGCGGCGCGCCAAGGAGATGCCCAACGTCCCCACGCCGCAGTAAAGATCCGCGATTGTCTCGGTTCCACGGAACGTCACGGAATTTTCCAAATCACGTATGAGCTCACCGAGCAAAGGGACGTTGATCTGGAAGAATGACAGGGGTCCTATATGGAATAGATGCTCATTAAACTTCTCAACAATATGGCTTTCGCCCCATATAATCCGCTGCAAGGATGTTTTATTCTGCACGCTTACGATCCCGCCCAGCGCAGGGAATGTTTCGGCCAGGGGCATCAGACATTCGAAGATCCTCCAGTTATATTTCGGGCAGTCGTGATAAAGGACCAAAAGCATCCCACCCGTATATGCGCTTTCTTTTACGACAACGTCGCTTATGACACCCAGCTTATTGTCGTCTATTATCCTGACAAATATATCAAGAAACCTGTTAATCCGGTCGGAAACAAGAAAGCATTCCTTTATCCTGATGAATTTATCCGGAGATTTTATCATGTTATAAGCCAGAGCCGGCGCGCCGCCTTCCCAGGTAATGCGCAGGTCTACTTTGTTTCTGTAGTTCCAGAATGTCCCTGAGGGCCTGAATACCACCTCAGGCGAGGTTATTCCCAGGTTATGCGAAAACATATCTCTTATCTGGTCTGTTTTAATCCTTACCTGGTGGGCATAATCGATATACTGATAGGGCGAGCATATCTTATAGTGATCGCATCGCGGGCTTGCCCTGTGAGGCGAAGAGGTCAGCGTTTTTACAGTTTTCGCCTCGGTATATCTTTTCTTCTCTTTCAGTGGTTCGATTTCCAGGGTTTCCCCTTCCAGCCCCTCGTCTGTCAGGACGACTTTCCCGTCATGCTTTGCGAGACTCTTTCCGGGATAAATGACTTTATCAATAACGATCCTCATGACAGGTATTATATCACATGCGCATTCTTTGATGGAAATACATTGATATACAATAGCTCTTGGCTCATAGTTCGTAGCTCTTAGGCCGTAGGAAGAAACGAACCCGATGGATATGCGATCGGAATACCTTGGACCGAAACTCATGGTTTGATGGCTAGTAGCTTATAGCTCATATGAGGAAAGGTAAGGTCGCAAAGACACAATGTCACAAAGTCACCCGACTCGAATGTTCACACTTGTGACCTTGTGACGTGGTGACCTTGATAGCTGATGACTGAAAGTTGGGCTCATAGTAAGAAACTCATGGAAATTCATTGACTCGATAACACGAACTCGAATCGTCCTTAGTAACGGGCGCGGTCCAACCTACGAGGTTGGAGAGGTTTCTTTAAGTTTCTTTATGTTGCTTGATGTTTCTTAAGGTTGCTCCCGTTTTATGTTGCATAGGTTTCAAAGGTTGCATAGGTTGCGGATGTTGCTTTTTTAACGTTATGCAACCTCTGCAACTTTTTGCAACCTCTGTAACATTTGCACCCTCTAACTGTCTCCCTATAACCTGCTACCTATTACCTACCACCTACTACCTAACGTGCTATATCGAATCGTCCCACGCCTGCCTCTCCGAAGAATACCTACAATGAGATTCATCTACGGCGTAGGAGGGTCCCACGGAACGTGCTATTACTAATACCTAGCGCATATCGAAGGTTAGCCGATCTTTATTCATATTGACTTCATTTGTCCGTAGTTCTATAATGCCTATTAGATAAAAAATACCGTCGGTTGCGTTATGCCGTATGCCATGGGGACGTGATTATGAGAATATTATTGGTTGAAGACGAAAGGAAGATAGCCAATTTTATTGAACGCGGACTGAAAGAAGAACATTATGCCGTTGATGTAGCCTCTAACGGCGAAAAGGCTATTTTCATGAACGACGTCAATCCGTATGATCTTATAATACTTGATATTATATTACCGGGCAGGGACGGCCTGTCCGTATGTAAAGAACTCAGGGACAAAAAAATCGATACCCCCATACTTATGCTTACAGCCAGGGGCAATACAGGGGATAAGGTATCGGGCCTGGATTCAGGCGCGGACGATTATCTTACGAAGCCTTTTTCTTTTGAGGAGCTTCTGGCCAGGATCAGGGCTTTGCTCCGTAGAAATAGGATAAATAAGACTACAATTATCAAAGCGGCCGATCTCGAAATAGACCAGTTGACACACAAGGTCAAACGGGCAGGAAAGGAAATAGCGCTGACAAGCAAGGAATACGCCCTCCTTGAATATTTTATGCTTCATGTCAATCAGGTCGTCACAAGGACCATGATCTCGGAACACGTCTGGAACGAGGACTTCGACAGCTTTACCAATGTAATAGATGTCTATGTCAATCACCTGCGCAACAAGATCGACAGCGACTTTAAAAATAAGCTTATCCACACAATCCGCGGCACGGGGTATATTCTTAAAGAATGAGAATAAAATTTAATTCCATAAGATTCAAGATAAGCGTTTTGTATGTGGCCATTTTAGGTGTCATACTGGTCATATACAGCGGCGTGCTTTATCTCAGCCTTTACCACAGCCTTTATGACGATCTCGACAACGAACTCTTGCTAAAGACGCGGGAACTGAACAATACCGTGCTTTCCTATATGGATGCCGTCGGGCATAACCGGCAATCTTTTATTTTTGCCTTAAGAAGGGCGATCAATCTGGAAGGCGAGCATCCGGATCAGCCCAAGATAAAAGAATTGGAGCTGCAATGGTTCCAGAGGCTGGATAAGCTGGATCTGAAGGAGGACTATATCAATTTCCTGGATTCGGAAGGCAGGCCCATGGTCAGTTCGAAAAATCTTGACATGGGGCTACTGTCGATTTTAACAAAAAATTCAAACATGCCAAACGATAAAAAAGAGGTATTCAGGGATGTAAAGCTTAAGAATAACAATATGAGGGTGATCTGCGCGCCTTTTTATTATGACGGAAAAGGCCCTTATATAATAGAAATAGGCACCTCGGTAAAGCCCATAATGCGCATTCTTAAGAATAGGCTGTACAATATAGCTGTCAGTATCCCTCTTATCCTTCTGTTCGCCGGCTTCATCGGCCAGCTTTTCGCGATAAGGATACTGAAACCCGTAGCGAAAATCACGGAGACCGTGAACAAGATCACTCATGAAGACCTGAGCGCCCGTGTTAAAACTGAAAACGTCGACGAAGAGATGAAATTTTTAGTAAACGCTTTTAATGACATGATTTCGCGCCTCGAAACGTCTTTCAGGCACATAGAAGAGTTCAGCTCTCATGTGGCGCATGAATTAAAGACACCGCTCGCCATAGTAAGGGGTGAATCGGAAATCGCCTTAAGGAAAGAGCATGATCCGGAGGAATACAAGAGGGTGATCAGGATCAATCTGGAAGAAAGCAAACGCATGGTCAAGACCATCGAGAACCTGCTTTTATTGGCCAAACTCGATTACAGGCCGGAAATCTTCAAGTTCGAAAAAATCGAATTGACCGAATTTTTCCGCGAGATATACGAACACGCGAGGACCTTGGCTTTCAATAAGGAGATAGGCGTAAACATACATATGCCCGATACGCCGACATATATTAACGCGGATAAGTTTCATTTAAGGCGGTTGTTTTTGAACATAATAGACAACGCCGTGAAATTCACGCCTAAGGGTAAAAGAATAAGCTTGACGGTAAAATACAACGGCGAAAAGGTCATAGCCGCCGTATCGGATACGGGCGTGGGAATAGAAGAAAAGAATCTGTCAAAAATATTTGAAAGATTCTTTCATGTAGATGTGACAGAGCAGGAGGAATCGGATTCGGGTAACGGATTGGGGCTAAGCATAGCGCAATCCATAGCAAAAATCCATAATAGCGATATCCATGTAAAAAGCCAGCCCGGCAAGGGTTCTACTTTTACCGTAACGCTGCCCCTCAAACAGCCGTAAGCCATCCTTCGGATTAAAAAAAATTAATTTTATTTTAACATTCCTTTAATCTTTTGTATGCTAAGCTTTTGAATAAAAAGGAAAGGCCAAAGGGCCGGGATATGAGAAAAATTCTTATTATCGATGACGACAGACAGATAAGGAAGATATATTTAAGACTGCTTACCGCGGAAGGATATGGCGCCATCGAGGCCTCTACGGCAGATGACGCCTATGGGGTACTCATAAAAGAAAAGGTGGACCTTATACTGCTTGATATCAAAATGCCGGAAATCGACGGCAGTATAATATATGAGATAATACAGTCGTTTAATAAAAAGGTAAGGGTGATCGTCACCAGCGTTTATCCCATTATAGAACAGAAGCAGATTATAGAAGGGGCCTCGGATTATTACGACAAGTCGCAAGGGACGGATGTGCTGCTGGCGAAAGTAAAAAGTGCCCTGGAAAATGAAACGGTCCGAAAAGACGCTAGCTGTCAATGAACATTTCCGCATGGGGTGTTTTTCTTTGCATCATAGCGGATTATAAAGAAGCCGGATGCGCGAAAAACGGATAAAATGGCAAAAATAAAAGATTTTACCGAATGCATCAGAAAAAATATCAATCTGTCCGGAATAACCGATAGATTCATATATAATAAGAGACGTATTTTACCTTATATAAAAGAGATAAAAAGAATGGAGCGCCTGACGATAGTGCGGTTGCGGGGATCGATAGACGCTAACAGCCTTCCAAGCGTTAATGGGGACCTGAGAAGGTGCCTGGACCGGAACATTTTTCTGGATTTCAAAGAGGTTACGCATGTCGACAGCTCGACCCTGGCAACCCTTGTTTTTCTATTGAACGAGTTACGTAAACAGCAGAATAAACTCGGTATCATAAATGCCAATGCTCTCGTGGACAATTATCTGGAAATAAAAAAAATAAAGCCGTTGATCCAGATATATAAAAGCGAAGAAGAAGCCTTAGCGGATCTGATGTAGGGAAATAAAGGTGGGCGGTATGCGGATCAAAACATTGCTGGTCTTTATACTGGTCTTAAGTTTAGCGGGCTGTACTTTAACCGGGGTGGATAAAAAAGCCGCAGGGGAAGAAAAGAAGATATTTGGTTTTATGGAGGGGTATAATCCGCTGGTCAAAGAGGCGCAGAATAATTTGGCCAAATCCGGCATCTATCCCGGGCCGATCGACGGAAAAATGGGTTGGCAGACAAGAGAAGCGGTCAGGAATTTCCAGAAAGAGAACACGTTGAAGGCCACGGGGTTCATCGACTCGATGACATGGGAAAAGCTGAATGTATATAAGCAGGCAAAACCGATAGACGCTTCAAACACAGATCTCAAGAAAGAGCCGTCCGAGAAGACCTCCTCCGCCCGCGTACGGAAAAAAGAACCAAGGGAATACGCGAAGGAATATAATTTTACGTCAAAAAAAAAGATAAAAGAAATACAAATGGCCCTGAAAAAGGCGGGATTCGATCCCGGCTCAATAGACGGCAGGATGGGGCCCCGGACAGGTGATGCGATAAAACGTTTCCAGAAGTCCAAAGGGATGACCGAAGACGGTCTTGTGGACCAGAAAACATGGCTGGAGCTTAGTATATATCTAACGAAAGTACAGGACTGAAGTTTCAGGTTTAAAGTGAACACGGATACGGAAATGGATTTTGCGGCGCCCCAAAAAAAGTTAAAAAGGAGGTTCGTAATGTGGCTTAAAGTATTCTTGTCCGTTATTTTGCTTTTGAATCTATCAGGGTGCGCGGCGCACAAAAGCAGCGTAATAAACGCCAAAGAAGAGCAGATGCAGGCGAAAATAGATGAATTGGAAAACGATCTGCGTCTTAAAGATGAGGATATGTCCGAATTGGAGAAAGAACTGGAAAAAGCTAAAAGAACAGGGGGCAAAGAGCCCAGGTATTCAAAAAATTTAAACGCGCCACGCGGCGACATGCCGAGTGCGAGTCCCAGACAGATCCAGGCGGCCCTGAGGAATGTCGGGTTATACGACGGCCCTATTGACGGCAAGATAGGCAAAAGGACAAAGAAGGCGATAAGAGAATTTCAGAATGCAAACGGATTGACGGCCGATGGCGTAGTGGGAAAAAAGACGTGGCTTGTGTTAAGCGGATATCTCGAGCCAAAGGTGATGCGATAGAAAAGGACCTGTTTTACAGAAAGAGAGGCAAGCGTTATGGAAAAAATACTTAAGATCCTTATAAATCTCGCGGTAATCATCCCGCTTTTCTTTAACCTTCCCGCTTTCTCTCTTTCTTTACC
>MHFD01000082.1:14783-16747 GCA_001804045.1 Omnitrophica bacterium RBG_13_46_9 | reverse complement strand
AGAGAATCTTCGATGAAGATCTTCATTCGGCAGAAGCCAGCTACTCTATCCAACTGTCCCGTATGAAGATTCTCCAGATGAGTTTCTACGGGATCCCGCAACGTGAAACAATGCGGGAAGCTATGCCGAATGAAGAATATTATTATAGATCTTCTTCAGCATCCCGCCCCGAATGCAGTTATTCTTCGATGAGATTCTTCGGGATCCCGAAGAACTTCTTCGTGAATCACACCATTCGGGAATGAACATCATCAGGAGGTTCATCATTCGGGACGGGCGCGCGATTATGGTTCTCCCGCCAATCACTAGACGCTAATCGCTAGACGCTAGAATTTAATAAAAAAATCCATGAACGGGTTGTCGAAATCCCGCTTCATCTTCTTATAATGGTAGCTTATCGAGGCCAACGTTATTCCTATCAGGATAAGGAACGCCGCAACTATCATCGACAGGAGTTGCGGAAATGCCGCGATAAGTATGCCCACGACAATAAACGTTACCGCCACTATCATCGTAACCTCCGTTTTTTAATTTGTTAGATCGAGATTGCTTCCCTCATGGTCTATATATTTTATTGCGGTATTCGGGACTTCCTTCGGTCGTCGGCACACTTAGATGCGCAAGGTGCCTCGCAATGGGCCGAGATTTCGCAATGACACAAGCCCGAATCGTCCTACGTCCAAGCGACCGCAGGGAGCGGACGTCCTACGTCCCACGTAGCGTGCTATAGCCATACATGCGTCACCGGATCGCTTGCTCGATTACGCCTCCGCCGAGAACGACATCGCCGTCATAAAACACGACTGACTGGCCCGGGGTTACCGCTTCTTGCGGTTCTTCAAATACTACCTTGATCTTAGCTTTTTCCGGAAAAATCTCGCACTTCGCTTCTTTTTGGTTATATCTTATCTTCGCGGAAATCTTACGTGGCATATCCTCGACAAGAAGGTTCACTTCGCCGGCCACAAGCCCTTTAGCCTTCAGGTCCTTCTTTTCTCCTACGACTATTTGATTTTTCTCCGTATTTATGAGAAGAACGTATAGAGGGTATTTATAACCTATCCCCAGACCTCCGCGTTGGCCGATAGTATATAAAAATACCCCTTTATGCTCTCCGAGGACTTTGCCTTTTAAATCCAAAATAGGTCCGCGGGTTGGCTTATCTATTCTTTCAAAAAGAAACTCGTGGTAATTTTTTCCCGGAATAAAACATATGTCCTGGCTCTGGGGCTTTTCGGCAACAGGAAGGCATATCTTTTTTGCTATATCGCGAACTTCTTTTTTGGTAAGCTCACCTAGAGGAAAAAGGACGGACTCTAGCGCGTTTCTCCTTATAGGATAAAGAAAATACGACTGGTCTTTTGTCGTGTCCTTCGCCTTTTTTAAAACATAGCGCAAACCTTTTTTAATACCCCTACGGGAACGTTTTCCAGCCGGTGGAGTCGGGATGGCTGCCGCTATCCTCGCGTAATGACCTGTCGCTAAGAAGTCGAAACCTAAAGAGCGGGCTTTTTCAAAGAGGATACCGAATTTTAGACTTCTGTTGCACTCGACACAAGGGTTTGGCGTTCTTCCTCTCTTATATTCCGACACAAATCTATTGATTACCTCTTTCTCCAGCTGCCGGGAAAAGTCCAATGCATAATGGGGAATTCCGAGCTTACGGCACACACTCTTAGCGTCATTTATCGCCTGTTCGCCGCAACAGGCGGGCCTTTTTTTGTTTACTTCTTTTACGCCAAAACACATGGTAACCCCTGTTACTTCAAAACCGCTCTCTTTAAGCAGATATGAAGCGACGGAAGAATCCACTCCCCCGCTCATCGCCACCAGCACTCGTTTCTTTAGTTTAACCATGATTTCAAAGATTACCTAGTCGGTAAGCCATTTCCTTTATATATCGAAGGTTTCTTAAAGTTTCTTGATGTTGCTTGATGTTGCTTGAGGTTGCTTTTTCGTTTTGC
>MHFD01000082.1:10932-14739 GCA_001804045.1 Omnitrophica bacterium RBG_13_46_9 | reverse complement strand
TGAAGTGCTTCCTTCGGGGTCGCAATGACCGAGATTAGCAATGACACGGACTCGAATCGTCCTACGTCCTTTCGTCCATCGTAACTAGCAAATAGTTAGTGCCCTCTACTACCTATTACCTACAACCTACTACCTAACGTGTAATACCGAATCGTCCATCGTCCGAGCAACTCCCTCGTTATCACTCGGGATAAACTCCGGGAGCGGACGTCCTAAGTCCCACGTAGCGTGCCGCCACTAACAACTGTCTGCATCGAAGGTTTCTTAAGGTTTCTTGATGTTGCTTGATGTTTCTTGAGGTTGCGTTCATTGCGGTATAGTTTCTTTCGTTTTATGTTGCATAGGTTGCACAGGTTTCATAGGTTGCAGATGTTGCTTTCTTCGAATTTATGAAACTTATGCAACCTTTAGCAACCTCCGCAACATTTGCAACTTCTAATAGCCTCCCGAAACCTAAAGAAACATCCCGCAACCTCCCGAAACCTCCCTTACAACCTACTACCTATCACCTACGACCTATGACCTATGAGCTAAGAGCTATGAGCTACGTAACGTGCTATTTCGATTTTATAACCTTTCTCGCGACCTCGGCCGCCTTCTTTCCCGAAAGCAACATGCCGCCGAATATCGCCCCCATCCTCGGAGAGCCGAAAACGGCATTGGCCGCCATGCCGCATACTATAAGCCCCGGATAAATCTCTTTTGTGTTCTCTAAAATCATTTTTTCCCCTATTTCAGCCCACATCGATTTTTCCCCTATTACGCCTCCCGTCTCTGTCCTAAGGACAGGGCCCGTCTTTCTTTCGACAATCCTCGCTATCTCGCTGTCATGGCCCGTAGCGTCTACAACCGCTTTTGACCTGACCGCCATAGGATCCACATGCAGTTTCGCCCAGCTTACCGCGCTCCAATTCAAAACTACCCCAGCGATCCTATCTTTCCTTATCACTACATCTTCCACGTTTATAAGATTGAATATCTTCGCTCCCCGCTTTATCGTCTTTGAGCAAAAAGTGGAAATGGCCTCAAGCGCGTCCACGATATAGAGATCTTTCTTATATCTTTTGGCGCTTACGCCGAATTCTTTCAGGATGGGCATGGCTTCCTCCTGGACCACTATACGATTAAACATCATGCCGCCGCCCGGCATGCCCCCTCCTACGCGCAGATGTCTTTCAAAAACCGCAACCTTGACATTTTGTTTCGCCAGGTAATATGCGCAAATCAGCCCCGAAGGCCCCGCTCCCGCGATTGCCACATCGACATTAAAAGCATCGATAAAATCCTTCGTAAAACTTTCGGTTATAGCCCGAGATATTAGCGCCTCATCCATGTTTACATTCCTTTCTTATGTTTTTTATGTATCCCTTTATTTCCGGAGGCGGCATTTAGTTCAGTTTGTGGAAAATTACGCCCGGCCCCCCACTTTTTTTAAGACGAATCTTGTGCGCGTGCAAGCCCGATAATTCGGCAGGTAAACATTGTATCAATTACAGTATGCGTGGTCAAGGGTATATTGCAAGGGGATTACAGCGATTTGAGGAAAGATTACAGCGATTGGAATCTAAATCTCCGTAAATCTGCCCTAACATGGATCCGTTATACTCATCCCCGATGTAGACAGAAACGTTAGCGTTGGCTAATCGAAGCTTTGACAAAGTCTCTAAAGAGGGGGTGGGCATTGTCCGGTTTAGATTTAAATTCGGGATGAAATTGGCAGGCTACAAACCAGGGGTGGTCTTTTAATTCCACTATCTCAACTAAATTTGCTTTCGAATAGACGCCGGCGATTACAAGCCCCTTTATTTCCATAATCTTTCTGTGTTTATTATTGAACTCATATCTGTGCCTGTGGCGTTCCGATATCTTATCTTTTTTATAGGCCTTTATGCTATTCGTGTCCTTTTTTAAGCTGCAGGGGTACTTGCCCAACCGCATCGTTGCGCCTTTCAACTTTATACCCTTCTGTTCCTCCAATAGAGATATCACGGGATATGGCGTTTTTCTGTTAAATTCCGTGGAATGCGCGTTTTTCAGGCCGCAGATATTTCTGGCGAATTCTATCACCGCGACCTGCATCCCCAGACATATACCGAAAAAGGGGATCTTCTTTTCTCTCGCATACTGAACCGCATCGATCTTTCCCTCTATCCCCCTGTAACCGAACCCCCCTGGTATGAGTATACCACTTACATCTTTCAGGTGCTTTTCCGCGTTCCCGCCGGAGATGTCTCCCGAATCTATTTTTTTGATATCGATTCTCGCGTTATTGGCGATGCCTCCGTGGATCAACGCCTCGTATATTGATTTATAGGCGTCCTGTAGCGTAATATATTTACCGACAACGGCGATCTTAACCGTGCGTTTCGGGTGTCTTATCCTATCTAAAACGCCTCTTTTCCATTCCACAAGGTCCCTGCTTCCGCATCTGAGGCGTAGCAATTTTGTGATAAGCTGATCCAACTTCTGTCTCGAGAAGACAAGCGGAACTTCGTAAATACTCTCTACGTCGGGCGCTTGTATCACCGCGTCCTTGGATACATTGCAGAATAAAGCTATCTTTTCTCTCGCTTCTTTACTCAGGGGCCTCTCTGTCCTGCAAATCAGAATATCGGGCTGGATCCCTATCTCTCTCAACTTTCCAACGCTGTGCTGGGTGGGTTTTGTTTTGATTTCGCTCGCGCTTTTTATATAAGGCACAAGCGTGACGTGTATGCTGAGCGCGTTCGCGTGGCCTTCTTCAACGATAAACTGTCTCACCGCCTCTAAAAACGGGAGGCTCTCGATATCGCCTACTGTTCCCCCTATCTCCACAATCACGATATCGAGATCCTTGCCCCTGGAGACTTTTCTGATGTCATTTTTAATTTCGTCCGTAATATGGGGTATGATCTGAACCGTCTTACCGAGGTAGTCGCCTCTTCTCTCTTTCGAGATAACTGAATGGTATATCTTCCCAGTGGTTATATTATTGCCCTTTCCGATCACGGCGTTGGTAAAACGTTCGTAATGCCCGAGATCCAGATCTGTTTCCGCTCCGTCATCGGTAACATAAACCTCCCCGTGCTGATAGGGATTCATCGTGCCGGGGTCAACATTTATGTAAGGGTCACATTTAATAAGCGTCGCTTTAAGGCCTCTTGATTCCATGAGCTTGCCTATAGAGGCTGAAGTAATGCCTTTGCCGAGGCTTGATACCACTCCCCCTGTTACAAAAATGTATTTAGCCATGTTTTACCCTCCGCTAAAAAATTTCTCTTGCGATCAAAGGCCGCTGTCGATCTTTCTTTTCAATGATTCGGACCACTCTTTACGCAATCTCCTCAAGGAAAAACTAGTCAACTCTTTCTTACCGTCAAAAATTCTGAGTTTTTTGCCTCCCGTTTTACCTATTACGCAAAAAGGCGCTTTATTCCTCTTCGCAATTTCTCTTATCCTGCCTACCGACCTTTTGCCGCAGGAAATAATAATCCTTGATTGTGATTCGGCAAATAGGACCGCGTCTTTCCTTATATCAAAATCCAAATTCTCAATAATGGCCCCTATCATATCCTCCTTGTTGGAAATACAGCACTCGGCCAGCGCGACCGCAAGCCCTCCCTCCGAACAATCATGTGCCGAACTGGCTAACCCTTCTTTTATCGCTTCAAACGTTGTCAGCTGAACCGCTTTTTCCAGGCATAAATCCAATTCAGGCGCGTCTCCTTTTATTAGTCCATGCGACTCTTTTAAATATTCGCTGCCGCCCAGTTCCTCTTTGCAGGACCCCAAAAGAATGATTATCTCGTTATCCCTTTTAAAATATTG
>MHFD01000082.1:10839-10916 GCA_001804045.1 Omnitrophica bacterium RBG_13_46_9 | reverse complement strand
AAGGCAGTCGGTAACCGCTGCCGGCTCGGCGCCCGAGCATACAAGGTTCCTGGCCGCCTCCGCCACGGCTATTTGGG
>MHFD01000082.1:7559-10790 GCA_001804045.1 Omnitrophica bacterium RBG_13_46_9 | reverse complement strand
AGCAGCAATGGCTTTCCCTGTCCCTTTCAATCTGAGCACGGCCGCGTCGGAACCGGGCAAGACTACGGTATTAGTCTGGACCATATGGTCATATCGCTCGTAAACCCATTCTTTACTGCAGATAGAGGGCGCACTTAATAATTTTAGTAAAACCCTATTATAATTTCCGGGTTCAGGGATCGTCCTTATATCCAATTTATTGAGTTCATCCATGTAGCGTGGTTTTTCATGCGGCATATCATATATAGGAGCTTCGGTTAGCGCCTGGGCCCGTATCTGGGCCACGACTTTCCCTTTATCTTTAATGCGGACCACACCGTCATCGGTTACTCTGCCGATTACGGCGGCATTCAATCCCCACCTAATAAAAATATCCTCAATATCTTTTTCTTTTCCTTTTTTAACGCACACGAGCATCCTCTCCTGGGATTCCGACATCATCACTTCCCAGGGCCGCATACCCTTTTCCCTGCGGGGAACAAGTTGAAGCTCAACTTCCATTCCCGAATTTCCGGAGGATGCCATCTCGCTTGTAGCGCACGTAAGACCCGCCGCGCCCATATCCTTTATCCCGACAATGTGCCCTGTAGCCAGAGCTTCCAGAGTCGCCTCTATAAGGCATTTCTCGGTAAAAGGGTCTCCTATCTGGACCGCCGGCCGTTTTTCCTCATCCTCCCTAAACTCTTTTGAAGCTAAGATGCTGCAACCGCCTATGCCATCTTTACCTGTGCTTGAACCGACATACATAATGGAGTTGCCGGCGCCATAAGCGCGGGCCCTCGCCAATTTATCTTTATCAGTCACCCCTATGCTCATCACATTTACCAAACAATTGCCGTTATAACTTTCATCGAAATATATATCTCCGCCTACCGTCGGGACCCCCAAACAATTCCCGTAAAATTGGATTCCGTCAATTACGCCTTTAAAAAGATACGTATTATACGCTTCTGACAACGGTCCAAATCTCAGGGAATCGAATAACGCTACGGGTCTGGCTCCGGCGGTAAATATATCCCTTATGATACCTCCTACGCCCGTAGCGGCGCCCTGCTTTGGCTCAACCTGGGACGGGTGGTTATGGCTCTCCATTTTGAATATAATGGCAATGCCATCAACTATGATACCCCCTGAGTCTTCGCCTATGAGCGACTTGTATTTCCCTTTTTTAGGTAAATACTTTAGCCATTTTCGGGAGCGGGTATACCCGCAATGTTCGGACCACTCCACGGAAAACATGGCCAGTTCCGTAGGCGTAGGTCCACGTCCCAGGATATCCAGGATGCTTTTATACTCCGCGTCGCTTAAGCCTAATGAGCGGTGGATATTTGAATCTATGTGTCTTTCTTTTGTTCCAGGCATTCTATTATTGATTTGAAAATAAGTACGCCGTCCGATGAGCCTAATGCCATCTCAGAGCTCCTCTCCGGATGTGGCATCATCCCCAGTACGTTCCCGCCCCTATTAATAATACCCGCGATACTGTCTATCGCCCCGTTCGGATTATACCTATCCTCTACCTCTCCTTTCCTGCCGCAATATCGGAATACGATCTGATTATTCCTTTTGAGTTCCGCGAATCCTTTCTCATCGATATAATAATTCCCTTCGTTGTGCGCTATGGGTATCCTCAAAATCTGACTTTTCCCGCAGCGTGCCGTAAACCTTGTGGCGCTATTTTCCGTTTTTATATACACATACTTGCATATAAAATGGATGTCTCTATTTCTGACCATGGCGCCCGGAAGAAGCCCGGCTTCGAGCAATATCTGAAAACCATTGCAGATACCTATGACAAGGCCTCCTCTTCCGGCAAAATCAAAAACCGCCTTCATTACGGGAGAAAACCTGGCAATCGCGCCTGTCCTTAAATAATCACCGTAACTGAAACCGCCGGGCAATATAAGACAGTCGAAATCATCTATCTCGGCATTCTGATGCCAGATATACTCTACGGGTTTCTTCAAGATATCTTTTATCACATAAAAACAGTCCCTGTCGCAATTGGAGCCGGGAAAAACAATCACGCCGAATTTCATCTTATCTCTCTTTAATGCTGAATTTATATTCTTCGATTATGGGGTTAGACAGAAGCTTCCTGCACATTTCGCTTATATCTTTTTTTGCCTTTTTTCTGTCTTTTAAATTTAATGCGATGGTGATAAGCCGCCCGATTCTTACCCCGTCAACCCCCTTGAAACCGAGGGAATCCAAAGCGTGCTTAACGGTCAACCCCTGGGGGTCGGCTATCGTATCTTTCAGTTTAACGTAGATTTCCGCTTTTAACATTTTTAGCACCTTTTTTTCATTTTTAGGCTTTCACAAAATTAATTTAGCCTATGATTACAGCGATTTTTAGAAGAGATTACAGCGATTCCATCGTCGAGATACAATCACTGGAATCTTATCTTTAATCGCTGTAATCATAATTTTGTAATGCCCTATTCATTTTTTATTTTTCACGTCCTTTATGTATTCCTGTATGGGCCTTACGGAAAAATCGCTTTTTACCAAGGATTCTATGCCGTTAACGGCCGCTTGCGCCCCCTGAATCGTAGTTATACACGGTATCGCATACATGACAGCCAGGCTCCTTATCGGCTTCATGTCGGATCGGCCCTTCTCTCCTGACGGCGTATTTATAATAAGGTGTATCTTGCCTTTCTTTATAAGCTCCAATATCTCGGTGCTCCCCTCGCCCAGCTTGCCCACCGCGTCTGATCTTATGTTATTTGAATTGAGGACCTTTGAGGTCTCCTTTGTCGCAAGTATAGCGAAACCCATGTCGTAAAGCTTCTTGGCGATAAACACGATGTCTCTCTTGTCATCATTTTTAACGCTTATTAATACTGTCCCTTTCCGGGGTAGTGTCACTCCCGCCGCGGCCTGTGATTTATAAAAAGCTATGCCGAATGAGCGGTCTATGCCCATGACCTCTCCCGTTGATTTCATCTCCGGGCCAAGTATGATATCCACACCGGAAAATCTTGAAAACGGCAGAACAGATTCTTTTACCGCCACGTGGCTTACCCGCTTTTCTTTCTTAAATCCGAGCTCTCCGAGTTTTTTACCGGTCATTACCTTAGCGGCTATCTTGGCCAAAGGGACGCCTGTCGCCTTGCTAACGAAAGGCACTGTCCTGGACGCTCTTGGATTAACCTCTAAAACATAGACAATATCGTTTTTTACGGCGAATTGTATGTTCAACAGCCCTTTAACACTTAATTCTTT
>MHFD01000082.1:0-7417 GCA_001804045.1 Omnitrophica bacterium RBG_13_46_9 | reverse complement strand
TTTTGGCGATTTTCTTCGCTTCTTTCTTTGATGTGGCGGAGCCGTTCGGCGGTTGATAGAGACCTAATTTTCCGGCCAGTTTTGAAAACTTACCCCTGTCTTCCGCCCTGTCGATCGACGCGACGCTTGTCCCTATTATCGGCACGCCCGCGTCTTTAAGCTCCTTCGCGAGGTTAAGAGGCGTCTGGCCCCCGAATTGCACTATCACGCCGTCCGGTTTTTCCCTGTCCACTATATTCATTATGTCTTCGAATGTCAAAGGCTCAAAATATAGCCGGTCGGACGTATCGTAATCCGTGGAGACCGTTTCCGGGTTGGAGTTGACCATTATGGTCTCATAGCCCAATTCTTTTAAAGCGAAGGACGCCTGGCAGCAGCAATAATCAAATTCTATGCCCTGGCCTATCCTGTTCGGACCGCCGCCCAGTATCATTATCTTCTTCCGTTTCGACGGCCGCGTCTCGTCCTCAGTCTCATAGGTCGAATAGTAATACGGCGTATACGCTTCGAACTCCGCCGCGCATGTATCTACCGATTTAAATGTGGCCTCTATGCCCTTCTTCTTTCTCAACCGCCTTACGTAGAGCTCGTCCGAGCCTGTCAGATCAGCGAGCTGCCTGTCGCTGAAACCGTATTTCTTAGCTTTCAGCAATAGCCCGTCCGGATGCCCTCTTTCTTTCAGTATCTCTTTTCTGTTCTTCACGATCTCTTTTTCAAAATCCACGATTTCCTTGATATTGTGAATAAACCACGGGTCGATACCCGTGATCCTGGATATTTTCCTGACACCCATCCCGCTCTGCAGGGCATATTTGATATAGAATATCCTTGAGGCATTCGGTTCCTTCAGCCGGCGCATGATCTTTTCGCGCGGGATTTTTTTGTAGTCCTTCTTATTATCGAGTCCCGCATGTCCGATCTCCAGGCCGCGCAGGCCTTTCTGCAGGGCCTCTTTGAATGTCCTTCCGATCGCCATGGTTTCTCCTACCGACTTCATAGACACGCCCAAAATATCTTTTGCCTCGGGAAACTTCTCAAAGGTAAATCTCGGGATCTTGACGACACAGTAATCTATTGTCGGCTCAAAAGAAGCCGGTGTTTCCCGCGTAATATCGTTCTGTATCTCGTCTAGCGTATACCCTACGGCTAATTTAGCGGCGAATTTCGCGATCGGAAAACCGGTTGCCTTACTCGCGAGCGCGGAACTTCTCGAAACCCTGGGGTTCATCTCTATGACGACCATCCTTCCGTTTTTGGGGTTCACCGCAAACTGTATATTTGACCCGCCCGTCTCAACGCCGATTTCTCTAATAATAGCGATGGCTGCATCCCTCATCTTCTGGTATTCCATATCGGTTAAGGTCTGGGCGGGCGCCACCGTTATCGAATCTCCGGTATGTATACCCATAGGGTCGAAGTTCTCTATGGAGCATACGATGACCACGTTATCCTTCAGATCCCTCATGACCTCAAGCTCGTATTCCTTCCATCCTACAATAGATTCCTCTATGAGGATCTCATTTATCATGCTGTTCTGCATTCCCAGCCCGGCAATTTTTCTGAATTCGCTTTTAGTAGCAGCGATACCTCCGCCCGTTCCTCCAAGGGTAAAGCTTGGCCGTATGATAAGCGGAAGCCCTATCTTCTCCATGGCCTCTTCGGCTTCTTTCATATTGTGCGCAAGCGCGCTCTTCGGTAAATCAAGGCCTATCTTCTGCATCGCTTTCTTAAAACATTCCCTGTCTTCCGCCTTTCGGATGACTTCGTAATCAGCGCCTATCATCTTGACGTTATACCGTTTGAGGACTCCATTTTTAGCGATCTTCATCGCTATATTCAAGCCCGTCTGCCCGCCCAGAGTGGGTAGAATAGCATCCGGCCTTTCTTTCTCGATAATCTTCTCTACGGCTTCAGGCGTTATCGGCTCAATATACGTGGCATCCGCCATCTCAGGGTCAGTCATTATTGTCGCGGGGTTTGAATTGATAAGCACGACCTCAAACCCTTCTTCTTTAAGCGCCTTGCACGCCTGGGTACCCGAATAATCAAACTCGCAGGCCTGACTGATTATGATCGGACCCGAGCCGATTATTAATATCTTTTTTATATCTTTACGTTTTGGCATTTTGTTAACCGATATTGATTCTAGCGTATAGCGTCTGGCGGCTAGCGTCTGGTATACGCATTTAACATCCCTTTAAGGAAAAACAATAAATGCCATTTCTAGACGCTAGACGCTTATCGTGTCCCCCGTTTAAACCTATCCATCATCTTCACAAACTCCCCGAAAAGATACCTCGCGTCGTGCGGTCCCGGCGAGGCTTCGGGATGAAACTGCACTGAAAAAATGGGCAGCTTCCTGTGCCTGATCCCTTCCAGCGTATTATCGTTTAAATTAATATGCGTTACTTCTATCTCTCTTTTATTCAATGAATCGATATCCACACAGAATCCGTGGTTCTGGACAGTGATGGCTATTTTCCCGGTCTTTAAATCCTTTACCGGGTGATTCCCGCCGTGGTGGCCAAATTTAAGTTTATAGGTCCTGCCCCCTAAGGCCAATCCCAACATCTGTTGCCCCAGGCAGATGCCAAAAATAGGGAGTTTCCCCATCAATTTCCTAACCGTCTCTACAACGTATGGGACCCCTGCCGGATCGCCGGGTCCGTTGGAAAGAAGCACGCCGTGCGGTTTCATCTGTAAAATATGTTCCGGTTTGGTATTTGCGGGAACAACCGACACATTACACCTATTATTGGCTAATTCTCTTAAGATATTCAATTTGACCCCGCAGTCGATAACTACTACCTTATATTTTCCCGCTCTGTTCCAATGGCTGATCTTATCGGACGTAACGTCTTTTACCAAATCCCTGCCGATAAGACCCGGTGAAGACTTCGCCTTTTTTACAAGGCTTTTTTCATCCAGGTCCTCCGTGGAAAGCACGGCTCTCATCGCGCCTTCAAGACGGATATGTCGTGTAAGCGCGCGGGTATCTATGTCCCCGACACCCATTATTCCATTATTTTTAAGATACTCATCAAGACTGTGTTCGGAACGCCAGTTACTGGGGGCGAAGCTGCATTCTTTGACAACAAAACCCTCGACAAAAGGTCTCCCAGACTCGACATCTCTGGAATTTACGCCGTAATTACCGATAAGGGGGTAGGTCATGATTACAATCTGGCCTTTATAGGAAGGGTCGGTAATTATCTCCTGATAACCCGCCATACTGGTATTGAAAACTACCTCTCCGCAGGCTTCACCTTTAGCGCCAAATGACACACCTTCAAAGACTGTGCCGTCTTCAAGCGCCAATAATGCTTTTTTCTGCTTCATTTTTATCACCTAATTCGCTCTCTTCTTTACGCGTAAAATATAGACCTTTCCCGAAATACACACAAAAAAAAGACGCTCCATCCTTCAGGGACAGAACGTCCTTGTTCTGCTTTAACGCCTTCGTTTTATCTGTCAATTCGATTATCTGATATTTTGACATATTAGTCAAGCACAATTTTACCGGACTTTGTTATATTTTAAATGTTCGGCTACACCACTATACTGCTTTAAGATATCTATCGATACTATGAGCGGCGTCGCGGCCTTCGGAGATAGCCCACACAATCAGGGACTGTCCCTTTCGTGCGTCTCCCGCGGCGAATACCCCTTTTTTTGAGGTCATATAATCTCTGTCAGTCTTTACATTGCCCCGTCCGTCTAAATCGATATCCAATTTCGAAATCAGCCCTTTCCGCTCGGGATAAAGAAAGCCTACCGCAAGAATAACCAAATCAGCTTCTATTTCGAACTCGCTTTCTGGAATCTCTTTCATTATGGGACAGGTGTTTTTATCTTCCTTCTTGAAGCTCGGCACCCTTACAGGTGTGGAATCTTTTCTCTCAAGCGGAAACCTCGCCGAAGCGGAATTCTCTTCGCTACCCATCCCTACTCTTACAGGTGGGGAATTCCGCGAAGGCGGGTTAAATTCCACCTTAACGCAAGAAACCCTCTTTACATGCCCGTTTTTTCCTGTGAACCTTTTTGTCAGAATGCTCCATATCCGTTCACCGCCTTCTTCATGACTCGTAGAGGTCTTTAAAATCATGGGGTATGCCGGCCACGGATAATCTTCTGTCCGACATTCCGGCGGCTTTTCCAACAGCTCTATCTGAACGCAACAGGCTGCACCCTGTCTATGCGCGATCCCCACGCAATCCGCCCCGCTGTCGCCGCCGCCGATAATGAGGACCTTCTTATCTTTGGCGTCGATGACCTTGCGCTTAGGTATTTTTTCGCCGGCCACTCTCATATTCGACTGTGCAAGATAATCCATGGCATAATGTATTCCCTCAAGACCCCTTCCTTCTATATTCAGATCCCTCGGAACGCGCGATCCCATTGTCAGACAAACCGCGTCAAACTCTCTTATTAATTTTGATGCATCCAAGTCCTTGCCTACGTTGACCCCCGTTTTAAACTCGACCCCTTCCTTCTTCCATACATAAAGCCTTCTCTCTATGACATGCTTCTCGAGCTTAAAATCCGGTATACCGTAACGCAAAATCCCGCCTATTTTTTTATCTTTCTCAAACACCACTACGCTATGGCCGGCTCTATTAAGCCGGACAGCGCATGATAGGCCGGAAGGTCCGGAACCTATGACCGCGATTTTCTTGCCGGTACGCCTTCTCGGAGGCCGGGGTCTTACAAAACCTTTTCTGAAAGCATGCTCAATAATTGCCAATTCGTTTTCTCTGATGGTCACCGGCTCGTCATTTATTCCCAACACACACGCGTATTCACAAAGTGCCGGGCAGACCCTGCCGGTTATTTCCGGCATATCATTTGTCGCCTCCAGAAGTTCATAGGCCTTTTTCCAGTGTCCACGGGACACAAGATCATTCCATTCAGGGATATAGTTTCCTATCGGGCACCCCCAATGGCAAAATGGTGTCCCGCAATCCATGCAACGTGACGCCTGTTCCTGCGACTGTTTATACGGACGCAAAAGCAATGATTCGCCATAATCGCGTATACGTTCGCATACGGGCCTCTGTTCCCCTACTTGCCTTCCTATTTTTAAGAATGCTCCGGAATCACCCATTTTTGCCTCGCATATATCCCCTAACTCTTAGCTCATAGCTCTTAGAAAAAAGTTCATATTTATTGCCAGTTCCGGGACCGGGCGGTTCCGGAACTGGTTAAGGTCCAATCTCGTAGGTTGGGGAGGTTCGTTTATAGTGTTTCGAGTCAATGTATTTCCGCTGTATTTCAATCGTGTTTCAATTATATTTCCATCGAGTTCGTTTCAATGAGTATCTATGAGTTTCAACAAGTTTCAATGAGTTTCTTCCTAAGAGCTATCGGCTTTCAGTCATCAGCTACGAGCTATGAGCCATGAGCTAGTCTGAGATTGCCACCCCTCATGGCCTATATATCTTATTGTGGTATTCGGGGCTTCCTTCGGTCGCGCTCCGCTTACCTAAAACAAGGTCGCCCGCAATGACACGGGCTCGAATCGTCCTACGTCCCAGCGACCTAGCCCTAAGTTTGTCGAAAGGCGAAGGGAGCGGACGTCCTACGTCCTACGTAACGAGTGTCCGTAAACACCGGAGGTTTCTTAAGGTTACTTAAGGTTGCTTAAGGTTTCTTAAGGTTGCGTTTTCGTTGTATTATAGTTTTTCCCGTTTTATGTTGCATAGGTTGCAAAGGTTTCATAGGTTGCATATGTTGCTTTCTTCGAATTTATGAAACTTATGCAACCTTTAGCAACCTCCGCAACATTTGCAACTTCTAGTAGCCTCCCGAAACCTAAAGAAACATCCCGCAACCTCCCGCAACTTCCCTTACAACCTACTACCTATTACCTACGAGCTATGAGCTAAGAACTATGAGCTACGAGCTCACCTAGCCATCTGACACATCTGTCAGATCCAGCCTGCTTTCCACTTCCGCATTTTCCGTTATGCGTTTGTACTCTAGAGGTATTACTTTTACAAATTTTCTGATTTCTTTTCCGAGATTATCCAGTATTTTTTTAGCACGTGGGCTTCCGGTGTACCTATAATGATCATGCAGCAAATTACGAAGAGCGGTTTTGTCTTCCTCCTTAACACCCTCTAATAGGACCATATCCTTATTGCATTTTTTCTCGAAGTCGCCCTCTATGTCATAGACATACGCTATGCCGCCGGACATTCCCGCCGCAAAGTTTCTTCCGGTCTTTCCCAAAACCGCCACTCTTCCGCCTGTCATATACTCACACCCGTGGTCACCTAAGCCTTCGACTACTGCGTAGAGCCCGGAATTGCGCACACAAAATCTTTCACCGGCCACCCCGCGTATGTAAACGCTCCCGCTTGTAGCTCCATAAAAAGCGGTGTTGCCTATGATGACGTTTTTCTCGGATTTATACCCTGTTTTTTTACATGGGTAAACTATGATTTTCCCGCCTGAAAGTCCTTTGCCTAAATAATCGTTGGCCATCCCCTCCAGTTCGAATGTTATCCCTTTAGCTAACCAAGCGCCAAAACTCTGTCCGGCTACGCCTTTGAATCTGACGTGAATGGTGCCTTCCGCAAGCGCGCCCTCTCCGTACTGCCTGCATACTTCACCGCTCAACATCGCGCCCACGGCCCTGTCGGTATTATTGATTCCTGATTCAAATTTCACGGGATCGGCTTTTTCAAGCGCGGGTTTTGCAAGCACGATCAATTTTCTGTCCAGAACCCTGTCAATATGACAGTCCTGCTTTATCTGACAATACGTACCCACGGTTTTGGGAACAGCGGGTTTATATAGAATTTTTGAATAATCCAGGTTTTTTGCCTTTCCATGGGACCTGCTTGCATCTATGCCGACCAAGTCTGTCTTGCCTATCATATCATCGACATATCTAATGCCGATATCTGCCATGGTCTCCCTTAATTCCTGTGCGACAAAACGGAAATAGTTTATTACATATTCCGGTTTACCTCCAAATCTCCTTTCCAATATCTCATCCTGTGTAGCGACACCGACAGCGCAGTTATTCAGATGGCAATGTCTAAGCATGACACAACCTATGGCGACCAAAGCGGCTGTCGCGAAACCGTATTCCTCAGCGCCCAGCAGAGCCGCTATTGCGACATCGCGGCCGGTCCGCATCTGTCCGTCTGTCTGAAGACGCACCCTGGAACGCAGGCCGTTCAATAAAAGTGTCTGGTGAGTCTCGGAGAGCCCCAATTCCCATGGCAGGCCCGCGTGCCTTATCGAGCTCAACGGAGACGCTCCTGTCCCGCCGTCTCCCCCTGAAATCAGAATCATGTCCGCGCCTCCTTTGGCAACGCCTGCCGCGACCGTTCCGACACCGACTTCCGAAACAAGTTTTACGCTTATGCGAGCTCGCGGGTTTACGTTTTTTAGATCAAATATAAGC
>MHFD01000081.1:12997-13139 GCA_001804045.1 Omnitrophica bacterium RBG_13_46_9 | reverse complement strand
AGGAGGTTTAAACCTCCTCTATTGCTGCGAGCTGACGACTGATAGCTGACGGCTGTAAAGAAAATGGTCGCTGTCCCCATTTTCCACGTTTGCACCGGAGGTGGTGTAACCCATGTCTCCGGTACAAACTGTTACCCATGTG
>MHFD01000081.1:7418-12930 GCA_001804045.1 Omnitrophica bacterium RBG_13_46_9 | reverse complement strand
CTGACTCGCATTACTGCGAGAGTCGGACTATACCTTTACCTTGATCGAACGACTTACCCCTCGCTTTGCTCGGGGTAAAATTGAACTTCGTTCAATTTTAGGTAGCGAGTGTCTAGTCTCTGCACCTTCCCATTTAGGGCTTGGCTCAGGATCGCCCCGAGATTTCGGGGTTTCCCTGAATTTACCCGCTTTTCATCCTGCGGTTTCCCACAGGAGCTGCTAACTTGCACGCAGGCAATATCCCTCGCCCTTTTAAGGGCTCGGGATGATTTTGCCTTCGGCAAAATCACAGCCAGCCGCTCTACCGACTGAGCTACCGGGGAATACTACTATTACTATTAAAGATCAGACTTATTTAACTCCTAGCCGCTCTACCGACTGAGCTATGCCGAATGAAGATCTTCATTGAAGAACTTCTTCGGCACTCCGAAGAACCTCATCAGGAGTTACTTCATTCGGAGCCGGGGAATGACTATTTGACCTTTCTGCAGTCTTTCAATGAACGTGTGACTTTTTTGTCTTTTAATAAAGCCTTCTATTTTTCTAGCTTCTTTTCGTGAAGCCACTTTTATTTTATGTGCAAGATCGATATCGGAGTTACGTTTTCCAAATGATGTTTTTTGCTCTCGGTGCTCTTTTAGTCTCTTTTTGAGATTAACCGTCTGCCCAGTATAAAACCTACCTGTTTGGTTACTTTTCAATATATATACTACATACTACATATTCTTTCATGACCTGTAGGACAACTGAGCTATGCCGAATGAAGATCTTCATTGAAGAACTTCTTCGGCACTCCGAAGAACCTCATCAGGAGTTACTTCATTCGGAGCCGGGGAATAAATAAGAAAACGGTAATGCAGAGTTTACCATATTAGCGGCTATTTTTCAATGTTAAAGAACCTGCAAGGTTGGACCCGCGCTTACTGCAGGAAATCCGCGGTCCGGTCATCGATATCCTCTGCGCGTATCCTGTCCAGGGGGGTTTCGATCGTTCCACTGCCTTCGAAGTTCAGCCTGGTCAAATCGACCATGCGCATACGGCGGTTCCACTCAGTCCACCAATAGTAGCGCTTATTCTTTATATCGCCGATTACGCTCCACTGCGTATAGCCGAGAAAATAATTTTCAGGACTTTCCCCTTCGCGCAAGAAGCCTTTGGGTATATCGAAATTGTCGAGAATCCTGAATGCCTGATTGACGGCCGTGTCAGCGTCTTCGAGTGGCACCGAGGTCTGCTTGTAAAAGAAAGCCCGGATGAAACGCGAAGGCGACGTGTAGTCTCCCGGTAATCCCGCCATGCCGGCCCCTCCGCCCAAAGGCATGAAATCTACGCCGTCTATTTTTTTATTGCCGCCGGCCGGGGCGTATGGGTCGAGCCGGGTGTAGTTCCGTAAATTAAGAAGATGCCAGTCATAAGGCGGTGAATTGGTCATGATGCCTATCGTGTTATCGTAAATATTAAGCTCGCCGTCAACATACTCTATCACGATAGAGTCGCCGGCGCTGTCCACAACCACATAGTGGACCGGCGTGGGCGCCCCGAACTCCTTGTTAGCGTCTTCGTTCTCCACGACACGAAGATCCGGCAATACAGCCTTGATATCTTTGACAGTTTCGAATCGGCCGAGTACATAGACCATCAGGTCGCCGTTACTTAAAGTAGAAGACTCTTTGCCGGATTCGAGAGCCTGGAATTTCGCGAACCCCGGCAGATACAAAGCGCCTATTATAAGACCCGTTTCATTCATGCCGTCCACATAGAAGGGTTTATTCAGCGCATTGATGGCGACGAACCCATATTTATTCTTCCACGTCATCCCCCTTTTGCCGCCGCCAAGTTCAGCGGTAAATGTCACATCGCGCGGGACCATTACAAGATCGGATTTGAAGTCAAAAAGACCCCATTCTAATGTGCGGCCGTAAACGGGGCTGCCGTCTTTGGCCTTTAAGACAAAACTTGTGCAGGCCCAGGCAGAGGTCATCAATAACGGTACCAGAACCGCAATAGCAAGTAGCCCGGCAAATACTTTTTTCATGATAGGACTCCTTTCCTTTATTTTCGTAGCTAATATATGGACCCGATGTCGAATATATTATATTCCATCCTGCGGCATTACGCAAACATGTTAGTAGCTCTTAGCTCATAGCTCTTAGCTCGTAGGCATACTAACTATTTGCTAGTTCCGTGGGACGTGGGACGATTCGGTTCTAACTATTTGCTAGTTACGTAGGACGTGGGACGTTGGACGTGGGACGTAGGACGTAGGACGTGGGACGTAGGACGTGGGACGATTCGGAATAGCACGTTATTGGCTCGTAGCTCATAGCTCTTAGCTCGTAGGTCATAGCTCTTAGCTCATGGCTCGTAGCTCATAGGAAGAAACTCATTGAAATTCATGGAAACACATTGACTTGAAACAGATTGATACTCATGGAAACTTATTGAAATTTATGGAAACTCATTGATCCGAAATACGTATACGAATTACGCACTTCGAATTACGAATTTCACGATATATAAGAAACCTTAAGCAACATCAAGAAACATCAAGAAACCTTCGTTGTCTAAGATGCTCGTTTCGATAATGCATGAAAAATAACGCATACCCTACACTTAAACAAAGTTTTATGGTATACTACAGCAAGCAGTATAAAAGTAAAGGTAATTATCTTAAGATACCCATGCGTAAAATCACATTGCTTGCGTTGTCACTCCTTATTCTCGCGGGATGCACGAATATCCCCTTAAGAAAAGCCGCTACTTACCTTGAGAAAAAACTCTACCGGAGGATAGATTACAAAGTGGACGGCAAATACAGGGTCATAACTTTATTTTACGCCACTGACCGCAAATCAAAAGAGCGAAACGGCGAATTATATTTTAAACCCAATATCAGCGATACGCTGACCGTAGGGACGCTCGAAGCGAGGATAGACCCCGGATTAAAGATAGGGAAGATGCTTCCCAAGAGATTGAAAAGAAAAGGCATGATCGGCGTGCAGAAAGTCACAAAGCTTACGGATGAATCTTTCATGAAAAGCCTTTCCGAAGCGGTAAAGAACTCTCCCCACAAGTCCTTACTCGTGATCGTCTATGGATTCAAAGACAATTTCGAGCTTACAGCCACGAAAGCGGCCTATTTCTCGTATCTCCTTGACGTGAATACGCCGGTCCTATTGTTTGACTGGCCGGGCGACCAATCGGTTACCCCTATGGGATACAAGGAGGCGCGAAGGTTAGCCAACGCCTCGGGCCCGTTCCTGGGAGAGCTTCTCGCAAAGATCACCCGGGAGGCAAAGCCCGAAAAACTGTGGGTCGAATCTTCCAGCCTGGGCTGCCAGGTCGTCTGCGACGCGTTCGAATATATGCATAAGCAATCGGACCTCGCGGATAAAGAACCGGAGATAACACACGTCATAATGTCCGCGCCGGACGTCTCTGATGACGAATTTAATGAGATATTCATGACGGAGATAGCGGCGCTTACGGATAAATTCACTACTTACGTGTCTTCATACGACAGGGCGCTCCTTATGGCTGAGATAATCGACTGGCAGAAGAAAGCGGGGCTTAAGAAAGTCAACGTGGAAGAATACGAGGAGTTCGAGGAGGCGAAAGACCTCCTTTACCTGAAATCCCTGGACCCGGACAGGATTTCAATAATTGACGCTACGCAGATAAATAACGCGAGCTACGGCCATGGATACGACCTGGAGTCTCCCGAATTTTATGACAATGTATACATGCAGCTTTTAAACGCTCCCCCTGAAGATAACAGGCGCCTGTATCTGGTGAAGGAAAAGGACGGCGTGGATTACTGGATAATGCGCGGCAATAAATAAAGAAAAATGACCATAAAGAAGCTCATTATAGGTATTATAATAGCGGCTGTTCTGACCGCGCTCATAATAACGGTACTTTTATCGGTATTGGCCTTACACTATAAATCTGTAATCGAAGCTGTGATGGGGAAGGCCCTGGGGGCAGCTGTCGATGTGGGCAGCGTAAACATAGACCTGAAAAACCGAGTGTTGATCTTAACGGATTTCAATCTGCATAACCCGAAAGGTTTTGACGAAGAAGAGGTGCTTGCTTACATCCCCAAAATAAGAGGTGAATACGACCTTAATTCGCTCGTCGTGAATAAAAAAATCCATCTTACCGCCATGGATATGCATGTCAAGACGATGGTAGCCGTAAAGAACGAGTCCGGCAAGCTTAACGTGGACCAGCTGGCTATATTCAAAGAGATGTTTGAAGAATTTCCCCTTCAGACCGATAAGCTCATCCTTACCGCTGATACGGCGGTATTTAAAGACCTTACCAGGCCCAATAAGCCACACATAGAAACATATCAGGTCAATATCAAAAACGCGGTATATGAGGGCTTTCCCAGCGCCGAAGACATAGCGGCTAAAGTAGCCGCCGAAATCCTGGCGCGGACCACCATGAAAGGTGCTACCATACTGGGGGTAGCGGCGCTCG
Organism: Omnitrophica bacterium RBG_13_46_9; assembly: GCA_001804045.1. Taxonomy (GTDB): domain Bacteria; phylum Omnitrophota; class Gorgyraeia; order JABMRN01; family RBG-13-46-9; genus RBG-13-46-9. The sequence continues at coordinate 8,444 of MHFD01000081.1, read as the reverse complement.
CCAGCCCCATAGGCGGCTGGGCAGTGATCATACCCGCCGAGGCGGTAGTTATTATGTCCGGGAAAGACAGCTATCAGGCTACTTTTGCCTGCAGTTATGAAAAAGCTTATAATGCCGCTATCGCTGCGGCGCACGAATTGGGAAAAAACATCTATGAGAACAAGGAAACAGGCATGATAAACGGTTATATGAACGGCGCGAACGTGACAATAAAAATCGCGAAAAAAGAGGACAATAAGACAAATATCACCGTTTCGGCCAGAAAATTATTTATGGCCAAGCTTAATATAGCCGGCGGAATATTGTATGAAATAGCGCAAAAGCTGAATGCGGATAAAAAGTAAGATTAGAAGTCAGACTTCCATTTTTTGAAGCTCGCCCCAAGAAGAACCCTCACGGATTCGAACTCTTAGCTCGTAGGTCGTAGCTCTTAATTCGCAGGTTAACGTGAAAGTCGAAGTTCGACAGTCGTAATTCGTATAAGAATTACGAATTACGAACTTCGCACATCGAATTTCACGATTTATAACTAACCTTAAGAAACCTACGATTATAAACAGGAAACCTGTTTAATTACCAAAAAAGGAGGCGCGCATGTCTATAATCAGTGAATTTAAGGAGTTCGCGGTCAAGGGTAACGCCGTCGATATGGCGGTAGGTATTATAATAGGAGCCTCGTTCAGTAAAATAGTCAGCTCTTTAGTTAATGATGTGGTTATGCCGCCCATAGGATTATTGCTAAGCGGAGTCGACTTCAAAAACCTGAAACTAATCCTTAAAGCGGCGACTGTCGACGCCCCAGCAGTTACCCTTAATTACGGACAGTTTATAAACACGGTGTTTGATTTCCTGATCGTGGCGTTCTCGATTTTTCTGGTGGTGAAGGGGATCAATAACCTGAAGAAGGCGGGTTTGAATAACGTTGTTGGCGCCAAACCGTAGGACGCGACAGAAACGGAACGAGCTATTGCTAATACCTGCTTATACCGAAGGTTTCTTAAAGTTTCCTGATGTTGCTTGATGTTT
>MHFD01000081.1:0-7380 GCA_001804045.1 Omnitrophica bacterium RBG_13_46_9 | reverse complement strand
TACGAGCTATGAGCCATCGAGTCAATGTATTTCTATTGTATTTAAATCGTATTTCAATTGTATATCCATAAACGTGCTATATCGAATCGTCCATCGTCCGAGCGACCTAGTCCTTAAGCCTGTCGAAGGGCGAAGGGGGCGGACGTCCCACGGAACGAGCTATACCGAACAGTCCATCGTCCTTCGTAACGTGCTGTTCCGAACCGCCGTTGCCTTATTCCGTCTAATATGATATAATCATAATACTTAATTAGGGATAACTTTATATAAAGTTAAATAGAGAAAGGAGAGTGAATTATGGATAAGAAATCAAGACTCGCCGTATACGTAATCATGGCTTTGATCTTCAGCGCCGTAACACTTACCGTATATGCCTATGACCAGGAAAAGGGAAAAGAGCATAGCTGGGATTTTAAAGACAAGCTCAACAAAAAGGTCAGCATGATATTGAAGCACCAGGAGGATCTGGGTCTTTCGGACGATCAGCTGAAAACAATAAAGGATTTGGATATCAGGACCAAGAAGGACATTATCAGGAAAGAAGCCGAGATCGAGATAATCTGCCTCGATATAAAAGCCGGGATGTCCGAGGATCCCATCGATACGAATGCCGTAAATAAGCTTATCGATAAGAAATACGAGCTTAAAAAAGAGATGGCAAAATCGTTTGTGGATGGCTGCGCCACGCTCAAAAATACCATGACAAAAGAACAGAAAGCAAAGATGAAAGAGATTAAGAAAGCGATGAAGCAGAAGATGGCGGAAGGCAAGATGAAATGCACAATGATGCAGGAAAAGATGCAAGGTAAAATGTAAATCCGCATCAGATATTTGAAATAGAACCTTCCTGACCTCGCAGGTTGGGAAGGTTCTATTTTTGTTTTATGTTGCAAAGGTTTCATAGGTTTAATAGGTTGCAGATGTTGCTTTTTTAACGTTATGCAACCTTTGCAACTTTTTGCAACCTCTGTAACATTTGCAACCCCTAACTGTTTCCCTATTACCTATGACCTATGAGCTAAGAGCTACGAGCTAATAACGTGCTATCCCGAATCGTCCGTCGTCCTTTCGTCCTATGAGCCATGAGCTAATATATCGAATCGTCCTACGTCCTAGCGAGCGCAGCGAGCGGACGTCCCACGTCCCACGGAACGAGCTATACCGAACAGTCCCACGTCCTACGTAACGCGCTATATTGAACTGTCCTACGTACCGAGCAAATAGTTAGTATCCCTGCTGACAATAGAATGCCTAGTGTGGTATAATCTAAAAGTTATACGAAATTTTTCAGCCGGCCGCGGTAAAATAAAAACTCAAAAATGAAAAGCTATCCAAACAAAATAAGATACCAGTCTACATGGGCAATAGCCCTCGTTGCAGTTTTATTCCTGGGAATGACCGCTTTTGCGGCCGAAACAAAAGAAGAGGCTGAAGACCTTTCCGGTTATATAGGCGATATCGGTATAAAAGATAAAAAATTCACGATGGCGATCTGGGGCGATCCCCAGGTAGCGTTCTGGCGGGAGGGGTATGAGTTTAGACATTCAGGCCGCGCGGCCGGACAGTTTAGATCGAAATTTGAAGATGTCAATCCAAGATTGCGCCAGGCGGTCGAACTGACCAATAGTTTGGAGCCGGGCTTCGTCATCACACTGGGCGATAACGTCCACGGCTCAGGCGAATGGGAGCACTACAAGACCTTTGTCGATTCATGCAAACCTCTAAAGATGCCTATTTACATCTTGATGGGTAATCATGATTGGCGCCCACGCGCCCGGGAATTCGAGAATAATCCGTACGGAAAGAGGGATTACGGCAATTTCCTATGGGCAGAGAGACAGCTCGGCTTACCCGAATTGATAAACTATTCCTTTGACGCCGGTGAATGGCACTTTGTCCTGCTCTCTCAACCCGCCGGCGTAGATGAAATCATGGATCAGCACCCCGAATATTATGAATGGCTCGAATCGGACCTTAAGAAAAACCGGGACCGGCCGACCATGTTTTTTACTCACCACCCGCCGCTGCCTGTCGGGAGGCGGTATTTCGACTACTACGGCCCATCGGCCAAGCACCGCGGCAGACTATGCGATATCCTGACCGAATACGGCAACGTCCGTTATGCCTTTTTTGGCCACGTTCACAATACAGTCGCCTCCATTCCTCTTATCTCCTGGCGCTATAAGGGGACGGCGTTTATTGTCTTACCTAACAGCTCGAACACCACTCGCACTAATATTTATAATGAGACGACAAAATCATCATGGGGGGTGGCGATTTTGGAAATGGACGGAAAAGAATGCGGATCAATTGCATTCCACACCCTTGCGGGTGAAGTTATACCTATAAAGCCGGATGAGCTGCCTGAATATACCGACGATCTCTACGGCTATCTTAAGCCGGAATGGGCATGGCCGGCCGGAGACTTTCTGGTAAACGGAGATTTTGAAAGGCCCATAAATGAAGGATGGTTTATAAGCCACACTATCCCTTATGACAGGCCGCCTATACAGAAATGCATGCTGCGTACCGGCGATGCGGCTAGAGGAGGACAGCATCTTTATCTCTATACAAAAGATAAGGATACAATGAGCATAATCCTGTGCGATGTACGTCAAGCTGTAGCTGCCTGCGGCAAGGATGCATGGCCGCAGCTTAGCTTGCGGTATAAGATATTCCCGGACGGACACCCTGTATATAAGCCATCCGCGGCATATGTAGTTGTCAGTGGCTACGCAAAGGATCAAAGCAGGCCCTCTTTTGTTCTGGGCTATTTTCTCGGGGAAAAAGCAGAATACCGGATATTCAGACCATATTGCCGCAGGATAGAGAATATCGCTTTGTTGGAGATGAAAGAGAGGCCGGCGGAGTGGGTGCCCCTTACACTTAACATCCGCTCCGACTATGAAGCCTGTCTGAAGGACCTGTCATGGGAGGATCTTGACCTGAGCGACATAGTAGTGACACTCGGCGTCTCTAATGCCGGAGCCGGATTCGATGATGTCGCATGGGAGATTTCAAAGACCAAAACGCCTGCTTCTAAAGGTTTTAAAAGGGGCATGTATAAATCGAAAAGAAAATAAGACCCCACCCGATAGGAACAGCCGGAGAGCGGAAAGATAGAACGGGGAGAGGGGTATACCTTGAAGATGCCCTTCAAGAGTATTATAATCTTTAAAATATTAAAGAAAAACGCGGTATTGTACGCATATATTAAAGAAAGGAACCGGCATCTTGAAGGATTTTTGGCGTAAACTCATAACCGGAAGAGAAAAACTCGTGATCTCTTATTGCGCGGGTTTGAGCAGGAGGATCGCCAACAAGATCTACATGATGAAATACAGAAACCCCAAAAAGGCAGAGAGGTCCATGACCCGCATCTACGGCAAAGAGGACACGGCTTCTAAAACTCTGGCAAGCAATCTTGTAGCCGCCCTGACGAGAGATGCCTCCAGAGAGGAGGCGGCATGGGTCGAGAATATAGAATCGCTAAGAAAAGAATTAAGCGACTCACCCTCTAAGATAACGATAGTAGATTACGGGGCCGGGCAGAAGTGCCTTAATCCAGACTCGGGCCCCGAAGAGATGGGTCGGGAAAAGGTCGTAACAAAGACTATTGGGGATACCTGCCAGACTGTTTGTAAGCGGGTGTTACTGCTTTTCAGGTTAGTCAGAGAATTCAGGCCATCGCTCTGCCTGGAGCTGGGGACAGGCCTTGGTATTTCAGCCGCATACCAGACGGCGGCATTGGAACTAAATGGCCATGGCAGATTGGTGACCGTAGAAGGGGCGGAGAACCTGGCTTCACTGGCAAGAGAAAATTTCAAACGGCTTGGCCTGAATAGGGTTGGTGTGGTCGTCGGGCGGTTTCAGGATAAATTAGATGGCTTGCTTCGCGAATATGCGCCGGTAGATTTTGCTTTTATTGACGGCCACCATTATGAGCGGGCGACTCTTTCTTATTTTGAAAAGGTCCTTCCTTTTCTTTCGGAGGGCGGGTTATTGGTATTTGATAATATCATATGGTCGAAGGGGATGATGAGGGCCTGGAGAAAAATAGCGTCGGACAGACGCATCGGCCTCAGCATCGATTTAGTCAAGATCGGGATATGCGTTAAAGCAAATTTTCTAAGATACAAACGCCATTTCAATATCAATCCGGATTGAGTAATATGAGAGAAAGAACATTATTGGTGCATCCCTGGATATATGACTTTGCGGCGCATGATTTCGGCATAAAGCCCATAGGGCTTTTGAGGATAGCCTCCTTGCTGCGGCAGAGAGGCGATGTTTACCTCGTAGATTGCCTGGCAGGTTGCGCGCGCTCGAAGAAAGAATCAGGCTTTTCAAAATTAAGAAAAGAGAATATAGAAAAACCCGGAATCCTGAAAAGTATCGAAAGGCCTTATTTCAGATACGGTATCTCGATAAATCTCTTTAAAGAAAAGCTATCCGGGGTCGAAGAGCCGACCGCGATTTATGTCACCTCGGGCATGACATATTGGTATCCGGGGGTCATGCTGGCCATAAAGATTTTGAAAGAATTTTTCCCGAAAGTGCCCGTGACGCTGGGCGGCATTTACGCGACTCTGTGTTTTGAGCACGCGAAAACCAATTCAGGCAGTGACCATGTCTGGAGAGGGGAGTATATAGACAGTGGGCAGGAGACAGATTTCCCCGCATACGACTTGCTCGAGGATAAGGACGTGTTGCCTCTGCGGATAAGCAGGGGTTGTCCGTTCAGATGCTCCTATTGCGCGTCAGAGATCCTTAGCCCCGCTTTCGCGCAGCGCGACCCGGTAAGGGTTTTTGAAGAGCTTATGCATTGCAAGAAAGTTTTTGGGACAGAGACGTTTGTTTTTTACGACGACGCACTGTTTTATAAGCCCCGGTCCGGCATAAAGAAATTGCTTAGAATGGTAAAAGCTTCGGGCAATGCGCTCAATTTTTATACTCCGAACGGGCTCCATGCCAGATTTATCGACGAAGAACTTGTTTGCCTTTTGAGAGATACAGGATTCAGGGATCTGAGGCTATCCCTTGAGACATCGGACAAGAATATACAGAGGCTGACCGGCGATAAGGTCAATAATGTTGACCTAGAGAGAGCCGTGCTGCTTCTGAAAGAAGCGGGATTTGAGAAAAAAGATATAGGCGTATATATCCTTGTAGGCGCGCCATGGCATGATATCAAAAGGACCGAAGAAGACATATTATTCGTAAATTCACTCGGCGCAAGAGCCGTGCTCGCTTCTTATTCGCCGATCCCGGGGACCGAAGACTACCGCACGCTTTCGGATAACGGCGTTATAGAGGGTGATCTGGACCCTCTTTGGCACAATAATACCATATTTTCCGAAAGGCTTATGCCCGGTATGATGGACGAGATCAGGAATTTGAGGCGGCTTACGGCGAAGATGAATATGATATGACGCTGTCTTACCGAGAAGAAGGATATGCGTTAAAGCAGGACCCGCTGCTTAAGCTGCCGCCGCCCGATCGGGCATTTAAATAGCGCGCGGTAAAAATTTTTCTTGATTCAGGCTTTTAACTGGAATATCATAACATTATATTGATATGACAAGACCTTATATAACCCTGAAATTTGCCCAAACGATAGACGGCAGGATCGCCGCCAGGGACGGTTCGTCTAAGTGGATAAGCTGTCCGGAGAGCAGGAAGTTCGCCCACCGGCTGCGGGCTGAGAATGACGGTATACTGGTCGGCGTAAATACAATACTTAAAGATGACCCCTCATTGACGACGCGTCTTGTTAAAGGTAAAAGTCCCGCGCGGATCATTATTGACGGAAAATTACGCACACCCCTTGGTTCGAGGGTCGTGAAAAGCGCAAAATCGGTAAGGACCATTGTCATCACGACACCTAAAGCCCCGGTAAGAAAAATAAAGACACTGGAAAGAAAGGGAGTCAAAATCCTCATTGCGCCTGCGTCCAAAAAGGATAACGTTGACATAGGCGGAATTGTCCGTATACTTTATAGAAAAGGTATAAAGCGCCTGCTTGTTGAAGGCGGCGGAAAGACCATCACGTCTTTTATAAGATCAGGATTGGCAGACAGGGTTTTCATAATAATCTCTCCTAAAATTCTGGGCAGTGGCGTGGAAAGTATAGGCGATTTGGGCATTTACAACATAAAAAGCGCTTTGAAGTTACGGATAAAAGAGATAAAACGCGCCGGAAAGGACGCCATATACAGGGCATATTTAAAAAAATGAACTTGCGTTCCGCTTACCATAAAAACCCGCAGACAGCCTTTACCCTTGTGGAGATAATGATAGCTGTCGCTATCTTCGCGCTTATTGCGGCCATAGCTATGCCCCATTACGGGAGAGCGCGCACGCAGGCCGCTAGGACAGTATGCATCGGCAAACAGAGAAATCTGTATACCGCGGTGGATATGTATGAATTGAACGAATCGAGTTCTCTTAATAATATATCCGGCAGGGCAAACCGGCTTAATGAACTATATGTGAAAGGCTATGTCAGAAGCCAATCGGCTTTCGAGTGCCCTTCAAGTTCCACAAAAGATTATAGCGATTACGATATTATATTCACCGACGACGGTTATCTGAGCGATATCGAATGCGTCGTGAATCCCGCCGACCACAGGTGGCCATAGGATTATACGGATGGGCGATGGCACGCTTATTTTCCGGTGTCATAGAGAGGCGCTTATCGGAAAATACCTCTTTTGCAAAATGAGATACGATGACCTTTTTGGCTCTCTTTGGGGGTTTGCAGGAGGAAATGCGAAACAAGGGATGAAAAATACCCGCAAGGCGAAGAGCAGTGCAGGAATACGTTTTATGGAGAGGTGATGCCATGAAGAAAGCAATTTTATTATTGTGTGTATCGATTTTATATACGGCATATATCGCAAAGGGGGGTGATGTTATGGCGCTTGAGCTTAAGAGCCCGGCTTTTAAAAACGGCGAATTCATTCCCGCCAGATACGCAGGTACCGGCGAGGATCTGTCACCGCCGCTTGAGTGGAGCGACGTTCCTGAGGGAACGAAGAGTTTCGCGCTTATTTCCGATGATCCGGATGCGCCGGTGGGAACTTGGGTGCATTGGGTTTTATATGACATCCCCGCTGATAAAAAGAATCTGCCGGAAGGCATAAGAAAGGACAAGATTTTAGCCGATGGCGCAAAGCAGGGCATGACCGATTTTCGAAGGATAGGCTATGGCGGCCCATATCCGCCTCCCGGGCCCGCTCACAGATATTATTTCAAGCTGTACGCGCTTGACACAAAATTGAATCTTGAGCCCGGGCTTTCGAAAGAAGAGCTCGAACGTGCTATGCAGGGGCATATTGTCGGAAAGGCCGAGTTAGTCGGGAAGTTTAAGAGGTAGTA
>MHFD01000080.1:2870-7829 GCA_001804045.1 Omnitrophica bacterium RBG_13_46_9 | reverse complement strand
CTCTTCGCTGGAGAGATGTTTGTATGTATTTTTCATAACGCCTAGGATATCATATATACCCTAAACGTTGCACTTCCTTATTGAACTGAGGAAACCCATTTTTGACATTACTATGTAAAATTTGGGTAAAGAAGGAGGGCTAACGATTGAGTAAATACCTTGTCACTGGAGGAGCGGGATTTATCGGATCAAGCATTGCAGAGAGGTTGGTTAAAGACGGCCAAGAGGTCGTTGTCCTGGACAACCTATGTGAGGGTAAGATCGGAAACATATCAAGTATTCTGGATAAGATCGTCTTTATAAAAGGCGATATCAGGAATGAGAGCGATCTCGACAAGGCTCTCCAGGGGGTAGATTTTGTATTGCATCAGGCCGCTTTGAGGTCAGTGCCCAAATCGATGGAGAATCCCCTTGAATACAACGACGTGAATGTCGTAGGAACCTTAAAAGTATTGATGAATGCGAAGCGGCACAGGGTAAAAAAGGTGGTTTTCGCTTCCTCAAGCTCGGTTTACGGGGAGAGGGACAAGTTCCCGGAAATGGAGGAAGATGCCGTTAACCCGATTTCTCCTTACGCGGCCACTAAGTTGATGGGAGAATACTATTGCAGACTTTTTTCCATTAGCTACGGCCTGGAGACCGTTTCTTTGAGATATTTTAACGTATTCGGCCCAAAGCAGTCTTTGGAGAACCAATACGCCGTAGTCATCCCCAAGTTCATTACATGTATTTTGCATGACGAAAATCCGCCTATTCACGGTGACGGCCTGCAGGAGAGGGATTTTACTTTTGTAGATAATGTCGTCGCGGCGAATATCAAGGCGGCGACTATAAAAGGGCTGTCAGGCCAGGCTGTTAATGTCGCTTGCGGTAGAGCTGTTTCTATTTTAAGCATAGTGGACTCGGTCAATAAAATCCTCGGGAAAGATATTAAGCCGGTTTTCACTCCGAAAAGACCGGGTGATGTCAGGAAATCTTTGGCGGATATAGCCAGGCTAAAGGCAAATTTGGGCATGGAGAATCTTGTTCAATTTGAGGCGGGGCTTGAGAGGACGATCGAATGGTTCAGGCAAAGTCCATAGCCCTCTAGTAAGGCAGTTTTCAAGAAACAGGCGATCTGTCCCAAGCAGTTCGACAGGCGGTCCGGCAGGATCGTCAATCCTGAGACCGCCCCGGACAGAATCAGGAAGCTTGTGTTGTATCGGATGGCCGGTCAGGCTGAATAACCGTCCGAAGGACTACCGGCCTTAATCCATATTGCGTCTCGAAGCGCGGAGTATAGAGGCTGATTGCGGACGGTGCATAAGAAAGGCACGCGTACCATGAAAAAGAGTGTACTGATAACAGGCGGAGCGGGTTTTTTAGGTTCACATTTATGCAATCTACTGATTAAAAAAGGCTATTTCGTAATATGCGTTGATAGCCTGATAACAGGTTCTATAGGGAACATCCAGCGATTACTTAAAGGCAAAGACTTCAGATTCATAAAACATGATGTTACAAAATACATAAAAGTAAAAGGTGAGATTCATTATGTTCTGCATTTCGCCTCCCCCGCAAGCCCGATGGACTATTTGAAATACCCCATAAAGACCCTAAAGGTGGGCTCTTTAGGTACCCACAATGCGTTGGGGTTGGCCAAGGCCAAAAAAGCGGTCTTCCTCCTCGCCTCAACCAGCGAAGTTTACGGCGACCCTCTTATAAATCCGCAGCCCGAAGATTATTGGGGCAATGTCAATTGCGTCGGCCCACGGGGGGTTTACGATGAATCCAAACGGTTTGCCGAGGCCATTACGCTGGCTTATTACCGTACCCATAAGATAGATACAAAGATAGCGCGGATATTTAATACCTACGGGCCATTTATGCGCAAAGAGGACGGCAGGGCAATACCCAATTTTATAAATCAGGCCCTGATGGATAAGCCTATAACCGTTTATGGCGCAGGCGGCCAGACAAGAAGTTTCTGTTTTATCTCGGATATGATCGGGGGAATCTACAAACTGCTGCGCTCAAGGGTAAATAGCCCCGTCAATATCGGAAATCCGGACGAAATCTCTGTCCTCAAAGTCGCGCATATAATCAAAAAACTTACCGAAAGCAAGAGTAAAATAGTGTTTGAAGAACTGCCGGTGAATGACCCGCAGGTAAGAAGGCCCGATATAACATTTGCGAAATCCAAGCTGAAATGGCAGCCAAAGGTCCCACTTAAGAAAGGGCTTTTAAAGACTATTCAGTGGTTTAAGAACACTTCCGTTATATAGCTCATGGCTCTTAGCTCATAGCCTGTAGGCCGTAGCTCATGGCTCTTAGCTTATAGCCTGTAGGTTGTAGGTGATAGGTAGTAGGTTATAGGGGGAGGTTTCAGGAGGTTGCGGGAAGTTTCTTTAGGTTTCGGGAGGTTGCGAATACGAAAAAGCAACCTTAAGAAACATCAAGCAACGTCAAGGAACCTTCGATTATTGTAATACAATTGAGAAAATTCGTGAAAATTGAGAGTATATCATTTCCCCAAAATAGACCTTTTCCTGATATCCTCGATAGCGGTCTTGTCTATCCTAGTCTTTTCAGGCTTGGCTAATCAATATCTTTGGCAGGATGAGGCCGAAAACGCGGTCATAGCCCGGAATATCCTTAGATTCGGCTACCCCAGAGCATTCGACGGGAGCCTCCTGGTAGTCTCCGACATAGGCTATAGAAAAGATTATACATGGATTTTTCAACCCTGGCTTCAGAATTACCTTACCGCTTTTTCCTTTTGTATTTTCGGCGGTTCCTCTTTATCAGCGCGTCTCCCGTTTGTCTTATTCGGCATCGCCTCTTTCGCATCGGCATATTTTCTGGCAAGAAGAATGTTTTCCTTAATGACAGCGAGAGTTTTTTTGGTTATCATGCTGACATGTGTTCCGTACCTTCTAATGATCAGGCAGGCCCGGTATTATAGCCTGGCGCTGTTTTTCGCCCTGCTTCTTATACACGGCTATCTGGACTACGCCGAGAAAAAGCGTTTTGCGGATATCAAGATCCTGGCGTCGTCTTTTCTTCTTTTTAACTCTAATTTCGGCCTGTTCTTTCCTCTGGCTGCCGGCCTGATTTTTCATCGCATCGTTTTTTACCGGCGGGAGGCGGACATGAAAAAAGATGCCGGACTTATCCTCCTGACCGCCTTAATCCTTGTCCCGATATTCATATATTTCAAGGGGTGGCTCCATGAAGTCCCGCTTTCGGCAGATTTTGTCTTGGGCAATGTCAAGTTTTATTTGAGAAGCATCAACAGATATATAGTCCCGATCCGGCTTATAGCGGTTTTCTATCTGGTTTTTGCGATAATGAAAAGAACCTTTTGGCCTTTTGTCGCCAGCTATTCCGATAAAAGGAATATCTCTCTTATCCTTTTTATTTTTGTGACGACTGTCCTATTTATGGGAATAGCTAAATTCCGAAGCTTGAGATACGCCATCTATCTTATACCGCTTCTCGGGATTCTGGAATCGTATTTTTTGGCAAGGTGGATGAACCATGGCAGGGTGCTGGCTTCGCTTTGCATTGTGTTACTGGTAACAACGAACCTGTTTCACCAATCCCTCACTGATATTTTTGTCAAATCGGTCTCGGGCGCTTTTGTCAATTTAAGCGGGAAATATGATTTTGAGAAACAAGGGGGGATTTTGGAAAAAATGACTGAAAAGGCAAAAGAGCGCGCGTCTGAGAAAAATTCTATCAGGAGTTATTTTGGGGAGTATCTGTATGAAATAAGCCATGACTACGACGGCCCCATAGAGGGCATAGTCACGTATTTGAAAGAGAATGCCGTTGAAACCGACAGGGTGAAGATCCCGTATGGGGATTGCGCGGTCGCGTTTTATACCGGCCTTAAGGTCGATAATGATATGACACCCGGCAAAGACCCGTACCCCGAATGGATAATCCCCAGAGACTACTGGACCTCGAAGGGTTTCTATTCTTCCGATTATTATAAAGAAATACAGAAAAAATACGAGAAGATCGTCCTTGAGTACCCTGATTTAAGATGGGAAAACAGACCCGACGATCTGGGGTATCATAATTTTCGCACCGTTTCGGATTATCCCAAGAAGGTGGTTATATACAAAAAGAAGTAAATATGCCTACGGATTATTCGACTCCAGGGCATCCCGCCGCCGTCCGCTAACATAAGACACAAAATATCACGCTTCGCATAAATATTGCCATCACCTTTCCATAATGGTATAATATCCGTCTGATATAAATCTTATTAGCGTATATAAACAGAAGGAGAGAATATGAAGGGAGTCCCGTTAATGGATTTAAAGGCCCAATACGGACCTATTAAGGGCAAGATCGACAAGGCGATTAAAAGGGTTTTGGAGAAGCAGTCCTTTATTTTGGGCGAGGAGACAAAATCCTTCGAGGAAGAGATAGCCTCTTATTGCGGCGCGAAATACGCGGTTGGGGTGAATTCAGGCACGGATGCCCTGATCCTGGCTTTAGAGGCGGTAGGTGTCAGTCAGGGGGACGAGGTGATTACGACACCGTTCACATTTTTTGCGACCGCCGAGGCCATCGTCCGTTTAGGGGCCAGACCCGTATTTATAGATATAGACGCCAAGACATATAACATGGATCCGGATAGAATCAGGGAAAAAATCACCGAAAGAACAAGGGCTATACTGCCCGTCCACCTCTTTGGGTTATGCGTGGATATGGATCCTATCCTGAGGCTTGCCAGAAAATATGACTTGAAAGTAGTCGAAGACTGTGCCCAGGCGATAGGGGCGGAATATAAAGGCAAAAAGGCGGGGGGCCTGGCTGACGCGGCCGCTTTGAGCTTCTTTCCAAGTAAAAATTTAGGCGGTTTTGGAGACGGAGGAATGATAGTGACCAATAGCAAAGATATATACGATAAGGTGAGATTACTCCGGAACCACGGTTCTTCCAGAAAATATTATCATGATATCA
>MHFD01000080.1:1737-2837 GCA_001804045.1 Omnitrophica bacterium RBG_13_46_9 | reverse complement strand
CGGCTGTTCTTAGCGTAAAGCTTAAGTATCTGGATAAGTGGCTCGCTAAAAGGATGGAAGTCGCGAAATACTACAATGAAAAATTGAGGAACTATCCGGTTATTACCCCTTCCGCCACAAGTTACAGCACGCATACCTATCATCTGTATGTCTTGAAGACCTTAAGACAGGATGTCGAAGGCCTCTCGCGGCATCTGGAGCGTAACGGCGTAGAGTCGAGAAACTATTATCCGGTTCCTTTACATCTTCAGAGATGTTTCAGACATCTCGGATACAAAAGAGGCGATTTTCCCGATGCTGAGGTGGCGTCAGTATCTACTCTGGCGATTCCGATATACCCCGAATTAAAAGACGCAGAAAAAAAGTATGTTTTTTCCAAAATAAAAGAGTTTTTTTTAAACCATGACAACCGAAGATATGAAAAGGCTGGAGCCGTGGCCGGGGTATTTTGAACTGAGATCCAAGGAGATTGAGGTTCTGTTTAAGCTTTGGAGGCCCGGCAGGATAGAGAATTTTTTGGAAATCGGCTGCGGCCTGGGTATCGCATCTTCGATCTTTTCCGATTTCGCGAAGATGGTCTTTGCCACGGATCTGATTACTGCCTGTAAAAAGACCAACACCCCCGGCGGTGAAAGAACCGCGAGATTCCTGGATATCCAGAATAAAAAAAATATATTCTTTTTAGGCGCCGATGCCGTTACGCTGCCTTTTCGCTCTAATTGCATGGATATCGTATTTTCCATGAGCCTTTTGGAACACATTGCGCTCGATAAAAGGGACGAGGCCGCCCGGGAGATGAAAAGGGTCCTGAAGGAAAACGGCTATGTCGTTGCCATCGTTCCGACCGTTACCGAAAGGATAGGCAGCGCCCTCCATTACTATGCGGATTTGGCCGTAAGAGCGGCTGAGAGGGTTTCGGCAAAAATAAGCGGTAAAAAGATAGATCTCTACCCGGAAGGCAATAAAACATGTCCCTCTGGTTTTACCCTAAGGGGGAGACGCGGCTTTCAGGCAGGGCTCGCTAAATTACTTCCCCCCATACACGGATATTATAGAAATCATTTTGAAGAATTGAGCAATCAGTTTCCCCTGCAATGGGA
>MHFD01000080.1:1324-1645 GCA_001804045.1 Omnitrophica bacterium RBG_13_46_9 | reverse complement strand
AGCGCACCAGCCGCATCGAGGCCTTGCTGGGAGACAAGATCCCGTTTAAGTACCTGGGGAAGAATTACTGCATTATAGCAAAAGTTAAAAAATCCAAGTGTTAAAGAACGGAAAGGTCCCGGAGCTTAAAGGCAACATACCGATAGTTCCGGAATAGATGGAATGAGATACAAGAACCCGAAACTGAAAATTTTATATGTTCTGTCCAGCTTTACGTTGGGCGGAACGGAGACGGATCTTTTGCGGCTGATAGACGGCCTTAAAAATAAGGGGTATGAGGCTCATGTCTGGCTGCTTTATGGAAAACATGACATACTGTAT
>MHFD01000080.1:0-1295 GCA_001804045.1 Omnitrophica bacterium RBG_13_46_9 | reverse complement strand
CTTTTTGGGAATGGAGAACATATTCGATATAAGGGGCATATTTGATTTAATTAAAAAAATTTCCTTAATCCCCTTAAATATATGGGGCATAATCCGTTTAATTATAAAAATCCGCAGGCATAAGTTTGATATAGTCCACGCGTATCTGTTTGATCCGAGCGTCTACGCCCCTCTGGCCGCCAAGTTGGCAGGCGCAAAGGTAATTATAACTTCGCGCAGAAACTTTGACGATTGGATGCGCTGGTACCATGTGTTGGCCCAACGTTTCGCCAATATCTTTACGGACCTTGTCGTGGCAAACTCTGTCAGCGTAAAGAATTTTGTGGAGAGGCGGGAGGGGGTTAAACACGATAAGGTTATAACGATATATAATTCGATCGAAAAGGATGTTTTTTCAAACCCGCGCGATACCCGTGAATTAATAAGAACCCATTTTGGCCTTCTGCCCGGGGACCTTGTCGTTACATGCGTGGCGAAATTCAAGATATCCAAAGGGCACAGCTTATTGCTGGAAGTTGCCTATAAGGTAATAAAGAACATGCCCAATGTCAAATTCCTGCTTGTGGGGAAAGGCCCTCTTGTGGATAGCGTTAAGGCCAAAGCCGAGAAAATGGACATAGACAATAGCGTTCTGTTCCTCGGTCAGAGAGCCGATATCGCGGACATCCTGTCGGTTTCGGATGTTTGCGTATTATCTTCTGTAAGGGAAGGATTTGCCAATACGATATTGGAATACATGGCTGCGGGTAAAGCGATTGTGGCTACGGATGTGGGCGGAAACTCGGAAGTCATTGTAAATGGGGAGAATGGGGTACTTATTCCGAAAGGAGACGTTAATGAGTTCTCACGGGAGATTATAACTCTCCTTAAGGACGAAAATCGGAGAGCGGAGCTGGGAAAGCGGGCAAAAGAGAAAATAGACGATATAACCTTTGAACCC
Organism: Omnitrophica bacterium RBG_13_46_9; assembly: GCA_001804045.1. Lineage (GTDB taxonomy): Bacteria > Omnitrophota > Gorgyraeia > JABMRN01 > RBG-13-46-9 > RBG-13-46-9. The sequence goes on along the minus strand of MHFD01000080.1, from coordinate 355 downwards.
GCATACGTGGCTGACAGATACAACGCGGTATACAGGGAATTGCTCAATATAAAGGCTTCGAGAAAAGGATTAATCGCGCGCTTAAAGAGAGGGCTTTTGCTTTTTAAGAACCTTGCGAAAAATATTATACCTGGGACAAAACAGACCGAAAACCGGGTTGCCGTAGATGATCGCGAACCAGGCATTGCCTTAAAGAGCGAGACAAAAACCAGGCCAACCGCGGAAAAGAGGCTTAACGTAATATTGATATCCATAGACCCGCTACGCCAGGACCATATGGGTTTATACGGGTACAAAAGAGCCACCACCCCAAATATAGACAAGTTTGCGGAAAAGTGCGCTGTCTTTACGAATG
>MHFD01000079.1:33791-34374 GCA_001804045.1 Omnitrophica bacterium RBG_13_46_9 | reverse complement strand
AGGCGATATTATGCGTAAACTGGGTAGAGATAGGAAGACTCTGGCGGAATGCCTTAAGGAAAATAATTATGCCACAGGCGCCTTTACAGGATCCGGGTCCATCTCCGCGCGATGGGGATTCAACAGGGGATTTGATATATACGATGAAACGCCGTCGGAAGAGGTCAAGCCTAAGGGGCACGATATCGGTATAATTTACGATAAGGCCGTTGACTGGATCAAGAAAAACAGAACAAGGAATTTTTTTCTTTTCTTTCATTCGTATAATACTCATGCCCCATACAACGACCGCTATTTCGTGACCAAAGAGAGAATACCAAAATCGATGAAGGACGAATACAGAAAAGCCCTTTATGACGGTGACGTAAGGGTCGCGGATGGTTTCTTCGCGCATCTTATGGCCATGCTCGAAGACGCGAATATCCTAAAGGATACGCTGGTAATCCTCGTTTCCGACCACGGAGAGGATTTCGGCGAACATTACCGTTTTGAAATGACAAACGGACACGGGCATTCGCTATATGAGGAGCTCCTTCGCGTCCCCCTCGTTGTCTATTATCCGCCTCTTGCCGGAAAGGGACTC
>MHFD01000079.1:33493-33754 GCA_001804045.1 Omnitrophica bacterium RBG_13_46_9 | reverse complement strand
CGACCATACTTGATATTTTGGATATACCCGCGCCCCGGGACATTCAGGGGTTTAGCCTGCTGCCGTTTCTAAAAGGCGGAAGCGTTACGCTGCCCGAATACTTCTTTGCCGAAGCCGTATGCTACGGGCCTGACCGGAAGATGGTAAGCGATGGAAGGTATAAATATATTTACGCGCCCCTGCCGAACGTTCAGGAGACGACGAGGATGATATCCCCTGTCAGGATGCACGAGTTGTATGACATTCGGAATGACCCGGATG
>MHFD01000079.1:31235-33444 GCA_001804045.1 Omnitrophica bacterium RBG_13_46_9 | reverse complement strand
TGAGAAGCTTTTGGAGTTCATGAGGACCTCCGAAGAGAAAAGAGCTCCCAGGACAGAAGATGAGTTTCAGGTAGACGAGAGACTTAAAGAACGGCTCAGGTCGCTTGGTTACATAGAATAGACCCCGTATGTCAAAGAACGAGATTAAAAATTCATTCATAGATTATTCGGCGCTAGTGGGAAGCAATGTGGGTGTCATACTGATCTCATTTGTCAGCATACCGCTTTTAGTGCGTATTTTGGGTGTCGCCGATTATGGCCGGCTTAACCTGTTCTTTATGGTATGCCAGGTGGCGGCGGTGGTCGTGACCCGGTGGACATCTATGGCTATGGTGCGGTTCGGAAAAGAAGAATTTGTCAAATGGCACAGGATTAGCGAGACCTTCTGGGCAAGATCGGCGATATCGTTCCCTGTTTACGCGGTGATAGCAGCGGCGCTTTTTGTGTTTCGCGGTAAAATAACGGGCTATATAGGCATAAATGACATATGGAGCGTATGGCTTATCGTCCTTTTTATCGGTTTTTTTTGGTTCATTGACTGCGGACATAATATATCAAAAGCCACGGGAAGGATGAGGCTATACGCTACAATGGAGTTATTGGAGCGCGTTATACTTACGGGGCTTTTGGCGCTGGTATTTTTTACTTCCATCCGTGCGGGCTTGACACTGGTGATAACATTTTATTGTCTGTGCCAGTTTCTGGTAGCGCTGTATTTCTTATGCCGGAATAAGACAGATATTTTTTATCCCGTAAAGATCCATCGGCATCTTGTTATAGATATCTTCAGATACTCGGCGCCGCTTTTCGTAGTATCCGCAAGCGCCATGGCTATGGGATGGATAGACGTATTTGTGATAAAGATATTCTCAAGCGCCGAGAGTGTAGGGCTGTATTCCCTGAGCTATAGGCTGATGAGCTATTTAGAACTGCTTTCGACCCACGCCGCCACGGTAATACTCCCCATTCTCATCTCTTTTCACGTGGCTAAAAATGACAATTTGATAAAGGAATATGTCAAAAGGTTCATACCGCAGATGGCGTTTTTATGGTCCTTCCTGATCTCGTTATTGATGGTAACCATGCATTTTAGCTTCGATTTTATTTTCGGAAAAGATTTTGCCCCGTCTCTGCAGGTCCTGTCGATACTTCTTTTGGGCCTTTCCTCTTATGTGCTTTTTTCGTTGCACCGTCCCATCATACATGTCTATAAGTTGACAGGCAAAGTTTTTTTCATAACCGCTTTCGCGCTGGCCATCAATACTTTGTTGGACTTTATGTTTGTCCCTGCATTCGGGATAAAAGGCGCGGCTGTAGCCACCTCGATTTCCATTGTCGCGATGACGCTGATGCAGTTTCGGGTGACCGGCGGATATCTGAAGATAATTAATTTAAAACAGTTTCTGCCTTTGTCGATCGCGTTTTTCACGTTTTTCATCGTCCTATTTTCGAAAAAGACATTTACCTCGGGCGCTGTCTCGATTTTCGCGATTTTGCTGTTCAGCTGGATTCTGCTTAAAACAGGCAGATTCTTCGCAAAGAGCGATATGGACCTTCTTGAAAAGATCGATATGCCGCTTGCTCTAAAAAGCTTTTTAAAAAGAGCGATAACGGTTTTGGCATGAGAAAATGTTATGTAAAAGAGGCAGCCGGAGGTAACCCGGCGTATTGGGAAAGATTCTTGGGCGAGGCCGATCCGGACAGGGTCTTTAATTTTACATATAATAAATATGTGCGCAAATTCGACAGGTTCATTCCGCCCGGAGCGAAGATATTGGAGGGGGGATGCGGTTTAGGTCAATACGTCTATTACTATTCACACAGAGGTTTTTACGTAGAAGGCGTGGATTTTTCCGGCAATCTTATCGAAAAAGCGCGCTTATTGAACCCTGAAGCGACTTTAAGGACAGCTGATATCAGGAATCTGCCGTTTGCGGACGGATCGTTCGACGTGTATATATCAAACGGCGTGCTTGAGCATTTCGAGGAAGGGCCGGAAGTCCCCTTAATCGAAGCCAGAAGGGTCCTTAAAAGCGGAGGGATCCTGATAGCCACATTGCAATACGTCAATCTGGCCCGGGCTATCGTAGATTTGATCGGTTTTTTCCGGCCCGGCGATACGAGGTATTACAGGGGCGCGAATATAGAAGGTGAGTATAGGCTTGTCAAATGCTTTGCCGTTGAAAATAACCCGCAGTTTCACAGTTAT
>MHFD01000079.1:30880-31184 GCA_001804045.1 Omnitrophica bacterium RBG_13_46_9 | reverse complement strand
ATCACCTACGTGGGCGCCCTTTCTGTAGAAAACGGCCTGGGCGATTTTACATTTTTTAGACTGCGCGATAATCCTTTAAAGGCATCAGGCGATATTGATCCCAGGAAGAGGGCGGTTGGGAAGAAGGGCTTTGGCCCGGTTATAAATTGGATTAAAAAGACTTTTATACAGGAAGAACCGCAGGGCGTGATAGGGCTGTGTCTTTTGCGGGTCCTGCAGGCCTGTTTTGGGAGCATGGTCCTTGTTGTGTGCCGAAAGAGATGAAAATGAAACAATGAACGCGAAGACGCTGTTTTTGAAGTAT
>MHFD01000079.1:27745-30848 GCA_001804045.1 Omnitrophica bacterium RBG_13_46_9 | reverse complement strand
CAAGGTCTGGAATAAAAACCTTATGGATTTCAAAAGAGTCCAGTATCGGCCGACGGAAGAGATAAGAGCCAGGCAGTGGTCGAGGTTGAAAGCGCTGCTGGATTTCGCATATAGAGATGTGCCGTATTATAAGCGGCTTTTTGACAGATCATCCATAAGGCCGGAGGATATCGGGGATGCCGGGGATTTTAAGCGCATACCCATACTGGAAAAAAGGGATATCTTAGACAACTTTGATGAACTTATCTCGAAGGACGCTAAGAGAAGAAAAGTTTTTCTGAACTCAAGCGGCGGCTCGACAGGCGTAAACCTGAATTTTTATCAGGATTCTTTCTATCAGGAAAGACGCGTGTCTTCGGTATATTGGGGAAACGAATTGGCGGGCTGGCGCCTGGGAGAACCTACCGCGTATCTATGGGGCATAGACGACCAGAGGATAAAAGCGAAACGGGACAGAATACACAGGTTTCTGAAAAATGAAATAATTTTGAATACGTTCAATATGTCCGAGGATGATATGCGCCTTTTTTATAAAAAACTGCGCCGATTCGATATAAAATTCATTATAGGATACGCGTCCAGCCTGTATCTTTTCTTCGCATTTCTTAAAGAGAATAATCTTGTCCTGCCGGCTTTACGCAGTGTTATATCGAGCGCCGAAGTTTTACACGGATATCAAAGAAGATTTTTGGAAGAGGAATGCGGTATCGCCGTATTTGACAGGTATGGCTCGAGAGAAGTGGGCCTTGTATCCAGCGAATGCGGCTCACACAACGGCATGCATATTTTCACCGACAATGTCTATGTCGAACTTGTAAAGCGCGAAGAGTCGCATCTGGAGGGAGAGATGATAGTGACAAGCCTTATAAACTACACGATGCCGTTCATACGTTACCATATCGAGGATGTAGGTGTCTTGGATGACGCGAAGTGCCCTTGCGGAAGGAACCTGCCTAAAATCAGGTCGATCATCGGCAGGTCAAGCAGCATTTTTGTCACGAAAGATAAAAGATTTATACACGGGGAGTATTTTACGCATCTTTTCTATGGTATAAGGGAGATAGAGCGCTTTCAGTTTATTCAAAAGGACCGTGAACACTACGTTCTTAAAATCGTTCCCGGAAACGGATTTGACAACGCGATACTTGAGACACTCACCGGCAAGATCAGGAATATATTGGGAGAGGTATCTATTGAGAAAGAGATCGTGGACAGGATAGAGCCCACAAAATCAGGAAAGCATGTATTTACTTTTTCTGAAATCCCGGTGGGGATAAAATGACCCTCAAGCAGAGCTCGTGGGTCACGGCATAGGAGTGGAACATGAACGCGAAAAAGACCGTGATTATATTGGCTGTCGCGGCTATTGTTCAAGTCTTGCTTCTCTTGTTCTGCGACATGGAGATCGTCAAGGACGCAAAGAAATTTGATAGGATGGCCCATAACATATCAAAAGGGCTTGGGTTGACAGAAGATGGGGAAAAGCCGTCTCTCTTATATCCGGGCGCGCCGCTTGTTTTTGCGCCTTTGTATTATATTTTTGGACACAAGCCGATAGCCGTTAAGACGTTTCAGGCGGTTCTTTTTTTGATACTCTGCGTGCTTATATACAGGATCGGGCGATATTGCTTCGATGAGAATACAGGCTTCTTTTCGGCGATAGCATGCGCCCTCTATCCGCCGCTTTTTATCCTTCCAAGTATCCTTCTCTCAGAGTTTCTTTTTACCTTTGACATAGCTTTTCTTATGTTTTTCTATGTCATAAGCGTAAAGAACGGTTCTTATTCGAAATACGCCCTTACGGGCATATTTTGCGCCATGGCCTCCTATATCAGGCCGACGGGCCTTTTTGTGATATTTTTTCTCATTGCCGGCGCCTTTTTTCTTTTAAAAGGCAAAAAGAGATTTTTGAGTTTTACTTTAATATCATTTACGGCGTTTCTTATCGCCATGCTGCCCATAACTGCCAGAAATTACATGCGATTCGGCAAATTTACGCCTGTAGCCGGCACGGAATACGTCAATGTCGCCGGCCAATCCGAAGACGAAGCGAAAGCGAACGAGGAATTCCTGGATAGACAGAGAGAGAGGCAATTCGTCCTTATGAAAGGTTACTACGATAGGGCAGGGATCGACATAAGCGAAAAAGAGATATACCGGGAATTAAAAGGCCCTGTGGGAAAGATAATCCCGCAGGATTATAGCTGGAGAGTAAAAAACGTCTTTGACGGTATCAGGCGACTCTATGTAAGCAGCTATAGCGATATCTATCAGGTCGGCATCCCTCTGGCATTTTTCCTGAAAGACAGACGATTACTGCTGGCATATCCGGGGTTATTTGCCTGGAAACTCTTGGTTTTGTTTCTGTCGGCCTTTGTATCACTCATGGCGGTAGTCGGATTTCTGCTCGGCTTGAGGAAGATGAAAGCTTTTTTCCCGGTCATCCTAATACTCTTTTATAATACGCTTTTTTATCTCACGTACGCGCTTTTGCGGAAAACGGATCTTACCACAAGGTACGGATTACCGGTTGTGCCGTACATAATACTTTTCGCGGTATTCGGATGCGTGCTTATTTTTGGGCGGTCAAAGGATGCGGTACATGAATGAAGAATTAGTCTCCGTGATCATTCCAAACTGGAATGGACAGAGGACCATAGGCCGTTGTCTTGGGAGCGTTCTGAACCAGACCTATCCGGCCATAGAGGTGATTGTGGCCGATAATGACTCAAGAGACGGTTCGGTCGGGTTTATCGAGAAAAACTTTCCCGGGGTGCGCCTTGTTAAGAACAGAGAGAATAAGGGGTTTCCCGGAGGGAACAATAGCGCCCTAAGGGTGGCTCGCGGAAAGTACTATATGATGCTGAATAACGACACTGAAATGGAAAGAGACTGCGTGGAAAAATGCGTAAAGAGCATCAATGAAAACGCCCTTTATGGCTCCTGTGCGACAAAGCTACTTCTGGATTCAAGGAGAGATACGGTGGATGCGGCAGGAATAGCCGTTTACCCTGACGGACTTTCCATAGGAAGAGGCAGGATGGAGAAAGCGGAATATTATAACGAAAAACAGGAGGTATTCTTCGCCTCTGACGGCGCGTGT
>MHFD01000079.1:27447-27725 GCA_001804045.1 Omnitrophica bacterium RBG_13_46_9 | reverse complement strand
AGATGATATAGAACTCTATGACGAGGATTTCTTCTGCTATGCCGAAGAGACGGATATGGGATGGCGGGCTCAACTGAGGGGATGGAAGTGTATTTACGAGCCCGAAGCGATCGTATATCATTGTCATTCCGCTTCCACCGGCACATATTCGCCGTTCAAGGCATTTCTTGTGGAAAGGAATAGACTCTGGGTCGCGCTTAAGAATTTTCCGTTGCCGCTTGTACTGTCAGGTCCTTTTTACACATTATACAGGTATATTTTCCAGAGCTTCGGCGCAC
>MHFD01000079.1:21907-27363 GCA_001804045.1 Omnitrophica bacterium RBG_13_46_9 | reverse complement strand
AGCGTCTAGCGATTAGCGTCTAGGCAGACAAAACATTACCTTTATTTTCTAGACGCTAGACGCCAGACGCTAATCGCTGGGACTTTGTTGAGTTTGCTAAAAAGTAGGGAGTAAAACCATGATACCTGTATTCAGGCCGTCATACGGGAAAGAAGAGACCGAAGCGGTTAAAAAAGTGCTTCTGTCGGGATGGGCCGGGCTAGGGCCGAAAACGGAGGAATTTGAGAGGAAATTCGCGGATTACATCGGCACAAAATACGCCGTCGCTTTAAACTCATGCACGGCGGCGCTACATCTTGCCTTGAAAGCGATGGGTATCGAGAAGAGGGAAGTCATAACCACTCCCATGACATTTGTTTCGACCAATCATGCGATACTCTATAATGACGCGCGACCGGTTTTCTGCGATATATACGAAGATACGCTGAATATGAATGTGGACGAGATCGAGGGTTTGATTACGAAAAATACGCGGGCGATCCTCCCTGTGCATTACGGAGGCCATGCCTGTGACATGGACAGGATCATGGAACTAGCGAAAAAGTACGGATTGAAGATTATCGAAGATTGCGCGCACGCATGCGGCGGAGAATATAAGGGCAGAAAAGTCGGTTCCATCGGAGATGCGGGTTGTTTCAGCTTTCACGCTGTCAAGAATCTGGCGACAGGCGACGGCGGCATGGTCACCACAAATGACAAAGAGGTGTATTTAAGGCTCAGGAAATTGCGATGGCTTGGGATCTCGAAGGGGACATGGGAAAGGGAAAAAGAACATAAGAAGTATGATTGGCAGTATGATGTCGAAGAGATCGGATATAAGGACCACATGAATGATATTACTGCGGCAATCGGTATTGTCCAGCTCGGGAAACTGGATGGGCTGAATCAAAAAAGGAGCTCTATCGTCCAGATGTACAATAGAGGCTTAGCAAATGTCCCATCCATAGAAAGGCCTGTTGAGAAAACGTACGCAAAGAGCGCATGGCATATTTACGCCATAAAGCTGGAAAAAAGGAATGAGCTGAACGCGTATTTGCAGTCAAAAGGCATCTCGACAGGCGTGCATTATTACCCGAACCACCTCTTCGATCTGTATAAGAAGTATAGGCGGGTGCTTCCGGCGGCCGAACGCACATGGGAGAGGGTTTTAACATTGCCCCTTTTCCCGGATCTGAAAAAATCGGACGCGAGATGGATCATAAAAGAAATACGGACTTTTTGCAAAAAAGATAAGGCGAACTCATCATGAAAATCGGCATGATAAGCTCAGAGGGAGGGCATCTTATTGAGGCCCTCAATGTAATAGATGCCTTTCGCGGACATTCCGTATTCTCAATTACATATGATGTCCCGCATATAAAAGATTTTGAGGATAAGAGGATTGAGCGGAGTTACTTTGTAGGAATGGGTAAGACACGGTTTCGTCTTTTCTTTCGGCTTCTTCTGGGCAGTTTCAAATTCATTCTGGTATTCGCCAGCGAGAAGCCGGACATATTATTTTCTACCGGTTCGGAGATAGCCATCCCGGCTTTTTATATCGGAAAATATCTTTTTGGCGCAAAACTTGTTTTTATAGAGACAATCGCCAAATTTTACGAGCCTTCGAATACCGGAAAATGGATATATCCTATCGCCGATCTTTTTATCGTGCCGTGGGAGAGCCTCCTGCGGGCGTACGGCGGTAAGGCAAAGCATGTGGGTGATCTCATATGATATTTGTAACCGTAGGCGGCGGACCCTTTTACGGCTTTAATAGGCTTGTCGAGGCGGTAGATAGAATAGCGCCCGGGCTGGAAGAGGAGGTTATTATACAAAAAGGATGCAGCACATACAAACCCATGCATGCCAGATGCTACGATTACCTGCCGTACAGGACCTTTATAGATTATTATAAAAGCGCACGTTTGGTTATCGGGCATGCGGGGGCCGGGACGACGCTTCTTTCAAGACTTTTCAATAAGCCGTTCATTGTCGTGCCGCGTTCAGGGCGGCTTAATGAGATATTCGATGAACACCAAATGCAGATGGGAGAGAAACTGAGTGGGATCGAAGGCATACGCGTTGTTTATGACATTGCCGGTCTGGAGAGCGCTATACGCGAGAGTCTTGACACGGTTTATCCAAAGAAATTCCCGCGCAGCAAGGGCATAGAAGCTATGGATGTGTTAATAAAAGACTTTATGAAAAATGTCTGACTGTTCAGGATCTATCATGTTGGAGAAGGAGCCGAAGAGGGTTTTATTATAAGGAGCAAGCAATGGGGGTATTTAGGAAAGATAGGTTGAAACAAAGTGAACAGGTGATGGAACAGTATATTGTCAGGTTATACAGGGGGCTTGGCACAAGCCTGGCGAAACGGTTGGTCACTTTGAAGATCACGCCCAACCAGATAACTGTCGCCGGGTTCATTTTTGTCATTATTGCCAGTCTATTGTTCGCGACAGGGCGTAATATGAATATCATCTTTGGCTCATGGGTTCTATTTTTCAGCCTCATCCTTGATTTTACGGATGGGACCCTAGCCAGGATGAGAAATCAAGCCAGCATGTTTGGTGATTGGTTGGACGCGATGATGGATGAGTTTAGAGAGGTTTTTGTCGTAGTGGGGTTATGCGCGGGCCTCTATAGACAGGTTCCGTCTCTTTCTGTGTGGCTTCTCGGTATTGTCATATTATCTACCGACAGGATGATCTTCAGGACGATGAATAAGCTATATAAGTTGATTCCAAGCGAAGAGATAAACACGAAGGTGCACAAGACATTTTCTGACGGGGCCGTTTTCCGCATTATCAAAGAGTTTCTCTCCGTAAGATTATTTAAGTATACGTTTCTCGTCGTATTCGCGATATTTAACCGTATATATGCCTATATGGTCTTTATAGCGGGTTACGGCGTTCTTTTATGCCTGGTATTTTTGGCATATAGCGCTTTAAGGATAAGAAAAAAAGAAAGGAATTTGACGGCGTGAAAATAGCCCTGATTTACCCTCCCATACCTACGATCACCACGAGTACTTCACCGCCGGTCGGGCTGGCGTATCTCGCAGCGGTGTTACTAAAGAAAAAGATCGATGTTTCCGTTATTTCCTCCGACGCGCAAGGGCTGGACGTCAAGGATACGGTCGACCAAGTCATTAGTATATCGCCCGACATAATAGGTATTTCGATATCAACGCCTACGGTGAATAACTCTTTAAAGATAATCGAAGGCGCAAAAAAAAGTTTACGAGATGTAACAATAATGGTGGGAGGGCCGCACCCTACCCTATTCCCCGAAGAGTTTCTCGCCAGGGGCGCCGATTACGTTATACGAGGCGAAGGGGAGGAAACCTTGTCAGAAATCCTCGATCATTTCAGGCAGGGGTTGCCGCTGGATGCGATACATGGGATATCGTATAAGATAGGGGAGCGCATTGTGCATAATCCGGACCGAGCGCTAATCGAAAATCTGGATAATCTTCCTTTTCCCGAATGGGGTTTATTTTCGATAAGGGGATATAAGAGCGATTTCAGAAGAAAAGGCTTTAGTCTGCCTATAGTCTCTTCAAGGGGGTGCCCGGCGCAATGCACGTTCTGTTATAAAGGGATTTTCGGAGATCTATTCAGGGTAAGAAGCCCCGAGAGCATAGTGGCGGAGATAGAATACATAAAAACGAAATTTAAAACAGAAGAATTTGCTATCATAGACGACAGCTTTACGTCAAAGCCGAAAAGGGCTATGGAGGTATGCGACCTTATTGTCTCGCGAAAGATCGGGCTTCCGTGGACTCTTCCGGCAGGCATAAGGGTTCCGACCGCGTCTAAGGAGCTTCTCCGGAAGCTTAAGATGGCGGGTTGCTACCGGGTAGGCCTGGGACTTGAATCGGGTAACCAGATGATATTAAATTCGATAAAGAAAGGTATCACGTTGGAGCAGGCGCGAAGGGCAGTTTGTTATGTTAAGGAGACCGGGATGGAATCCGCGGGCTATTTTATGATAGGGAACTTGGACGAGACCGAAGAGACGATTGACCAGACAATAAACTTTGCCATAGAGCTCGATACTGACTACGCGCAATTTACTAGGGCAACTCCATATCCCGGCTCGGCGATGTATAGCCAGCTAAAGAGCGAAAAGAGGATACTTAGTGACAATTGGGATGATTACGACTCTTTTCTTAAATCCCGGCCGATATTTACGCACAAGAATTTATCTTCTGAAAGGATTGATGAAAAAATAAGAGAGGCGTATAGGAGGTTCTATTATAGGCCCGGCCATTTGCTCAAATACCTGACGGCGATACGGTCCCCGCGGGAATTCGCCAATTTGCTCAAGAATGCAGTTAAGTTTTTTAAGACATATACCAAATAAGTAAAACCGCAAGATTGTAGCAAAGATACCGGGACAAAGACATGCATTCCTTAAAAAGCAGAGTTTCATGGGAATGAAAAAAAAGAATAAAATATCACTTTTATCGCCAAGACTGGAGACCAATATTTATCACCAGCCTGTAGTCGGCCTCGGCTACCTTAAGGCCTATTTAGAGAAGCAGGGAATAGATGAGGTATACATATTTGACGCGTTCAAATCATCGGATAAGGACATAACGGAATTTTTTCGGCGAGAAAAACCCGATATAGTGGGCATAAGCTGCCTGACGCTTTACAGGGAAAACGCTTTTCGCATGGGGCGTATCGCGAAAGACATTTTGCCGGACGCGAAGATAGTCTATGGGGGCGTGCACGCTACGCTGATGGCGAATGAGATTGTGGAAAAGTCCCCCTTCATTGACTATATAGTATTGGGCGAGGGGGAAATGACTTTTTGTGAATTGGCAGAACGCATAATCGGGAAAAGGTCGGCAAGAGACGTCAAAGGGATAATGGGGAGGGAGGGCGGAACCGTATTTTCGACCGAAAGACGGAAATCAATAGAAAATCTCGACATACTCCCTTTCCCCGAGTATATAGAATTTAACCACGAGGACTGTTTTGGCGTAAAGGCGGCCCTTTGCATATCTTCAAGGGGATGCGGTTATGCCTGTAACTATTGCTCGACGACACGGTATTGGGGTAGGTGGCGCGGGCGTTCCCCCAAAAACGTGGTGGATGAGATGGAGTATCTGGAAAATGAGAAAGGCGTCCGTTACATAGTATACGAAGATGATTCTTTTACGATGGATTTGGAGAGGGCTAAAGAAATATGTAAGGACAGACTATCAAGGAAATTGACCGTTCCCTGGAGATGCAATACCCGCGTGGACAAAGTTACAAGCGATTTGTGCAAAATAATGTCCAAGGCAAATTGTGTGCATATAGGATACGGCATAGAGACAGGGAGCCCCACTATATTGAAAAACATAAACAAACAGATAACCGTTGAACAGATTAAAGACGCCTTCAGGTGGACAAAAGAGAATAAGATGGCCACGAAAGCATTTTTTATGGTAGGCAACATAGGAGAGACCCAAAAGACAA
>MHFD01000079.1:19982-21868 GCA_001804045.1 Omnitrophica bacterium RBG_13_46_9 | reverse complement strand
ATAAATTCGTAGTCTCGAAATACGTGTATATATTTCCATTTACTCCCCTATACGAACACGCGAAGAAAAACGGATTAATCGATGACAGTTTCTGGTTCTCGAAAGAACCGGTGATCCCTTACACGCTGGAAAACTCCGTTGGACAGCTTTCAAGATGGCAGATGGATATCATCAAGACGTGTTTTAAATACAGGTCGAGATGGGAGTATTATAGATACGCCCTTAGCATGGCGATGACACTTCCCCTTGGGGACGTATTGAGAGCGGGCGTAAATTTTCTTAAGGCGCAATTCAGAAGATAATACCGAAATAAGGAGTGTTATGTAAATGAGAGTATTGCTTATTGACCCGCCGAGATCTACAAAGGCATTAGGTTTGGGGGAAGACAAACTGGGCCTTTTATATATGGCCGCGATTCTCCGAGAAAAAAATATAGATGTGCGCGTTTATGATGCGCATATAGAAAACAATCCTTTTAAGGATCTAAAAAGCCTATTAAAAAAATACAAGCCTACCATTGTCGGCATAAGCATTTACACCCCTACCAGATTCGACGCTTTTAAAGCCGCGAAGCTTGTCAAGCATGCTGACAAAGAGACCCTTGTTGTTGCGGGAGGGCCGCACGTCTCATCTGCCCCGCGGGATACCCTGGAAAACATAAAAGAGATCGATATCATCGTGGTAGGAGAAGGGGAGCGGGTGTTTTTAGAGATTTGTAATTCTGTTGCGGAAAAAAAGAGTTTCGAGGGCATAAAAAGCATTGCCCTCAGAAAGGAAGGAGATATTCTTATAAATGCCCGGTGCGAGCCTATAAAGAATTTGGACAGCCTTCCCTTTCCCGCAAGAGACCTGTTGAGGAAATATAAGCACAAAGAAAAAAGCAAATATCATTTCAATATGCAAATGCCGGACAGGGAGATAATTAAGTTATCCTCCACTTGTATAATCACAGCCAGGGGGTGTCCGTTTAACTGCCTATTTTGTGCCGTACCAGAACTGTGGGGGAGAAATGTAAGGCTGAGGAGCCCGGAAAATGTGATTTCAGAGATAAAACATCTGAAAGAGGCTTTCGATGTAGATAGCTTCCAGATTGTAGATGACACATTCAATATAAGCAGGAAAAGAGTATTCGATATATGCAGCGTAATACTGAAGGAAAGGCTTAAAGTGAAATGGCACTGCCACATGCGAGTCGATAATGTGGATAGAGAAATGCTGGTTATAATGAAAGAAGCCGGTTGTTTCATAACCTATATAGGGATCGAATCCGGCTCCCAGAAGATACTCGACCAGGTGATAGGGAAAAAGATTACCCTCGACAAAGTAAGAAAAGTGATCGGATGGTGCGATGAGCTAGGCATAAAAAGAAGCTGTAATTTTATATACAGCCTGCCCGGAGAGACAAGAGAGGATGTGGCGCAGACCATAGCGTTAATGAAGGAGCTTGGAGGTAAGCAGCCTTTCGGTCCCACCATGATATTGCCGGGTTCACGCATTGAAAAAATAGCGAAGGAGAAGGGTATTATGCCAAAAGATTTTTCTTGGTCTCGCATATCGCCTTATAAATATTATGACCCGACCTCAAACAGCTTTTTGCCGATATTTGTGGAGAATTTGACCTGGAACGAGATACTTGATATTTTTTATAAACATATCACCTGGCAAAGTACGATGCGTACCAAAAATTACATTTTTAGAATACTTTATAGGCTGCTTCAAATTCGGTCGTTTACAGAGGCAAAGCTTATCTTTTATAACTATTTTAATTTTCTGCGCGTTTTCTTTAGAAATCTTAAGAAACAGAAGCGAAAAGGTGCAAAAACTTTTAAGAAATGACCGTAGAATTTGAACCAAAACTCGATAATAGCATTTACAAGACATTCGCG
>MHFD01000079.1:18220-19970 GCA_001804045.1 Omnitrophica bacterium RBG_13_46_9 | reverse complement strand
TTCTATTTTATGAGTGCCTTTGTAGCGAATGTTTCTTTATTCTTAGTGAATGTATTACTAGCTCGCGTGTTAGGGAAAGATGACTACGCGCTTATCGTGCTTCTAATGAGCGTTGTCGGTATATTCGTGGTAATTTCGAATTTTGGAATTTCTGACGCAGTGACAAAATTTATCGGTGAAAGAACCGACAAAAAAGAAATCGGACAACTTATTTCTTCAAGCATGGCGGTATTCATGTCAGCATCTGTAATAGCCGCTCTCATATTTTTTACCTTTGCTAACCGCATTTCACATGTTGTATTTAAGGAAAATTTCGTTACATATCTCAAAATGGCGAGTATCTGGATATTGTGCTTCCCGTTCATATTATTTATCCGGGCTGTCGGAATGGGGCTGCACAGGATTAATTTTGTGGTGCTCACCGATTTTTTAGACCATCCACCAAGGCTTGTTTATATAATGGGGCTTTTATGCTTTGGAATATCAATCGACAGATTGGTGATAGGCTGGACGGTATTGGCTATAGCAGGTTTTGTTGTTATGGGATTTTGTTTTATAACGTCCCTACACCACCATAACATACAATTTTGTGTACCTTCATACAGTGTAGGAAAAAAAGTTATTAAATATGGGCTATATTTATATTTACCTTTCTTAAGCATATTCATTATTAAATATATGCTTACACTTTTTCTTGGCGCTTTCTCGTTAAAACAAGATGTGTCATTTTTCGCTATAAGCACGTCACTGGTAAGCATCTCGTTTCTCTTGTTCACGCCGGTTTCAAAAATGCTGATGCCCACAGTATCCCGCATATACGCGGCGCAGGATTATAATAAAATGCAGGTTATGGGAAAAACACTTACCAAATATATAGGATTGGCTAATATAGCCATAGTCTCCATATTCTGTTTCGGGGGAACGTTTATACTTAGATTGATATATGGCAGCGCTTATATTGACGCTGGAGGGGTGCTCATAATACTTTCGCTGGCGACGTTCTTCGAGATATTCAAGCTTATAACCGACCCGTTTTTAAACGGCACTAAATTCGCGCATACCGTCACGTATGTCGAGGTGATTAAGCTTGCCCTTATCGTGCTTTCGGGTTTTTTTCTCATCAACCGCTACGGCGCCTGGGGCGCCGCGATGGCTTTTCTCGCTGGTACCTGCTCAAGCTGCATATCAAAGATAGTGATACTTAATCGGAAGCTTGGGCTTAACCTATATAATGAGACAATAAAAGTCTTTGTTCTTTTGGCATTTCTTGTGGTATTACTCGTGTTCGGAATTAATTTTTTGGTTTTTTTCACCATTGCGATCTTATTTATTGCTGTATTTAGGATGTTTTCGATAGGCGAGTTGAAAACAATCTATTCGGTAATAAAAAACTAGTTGTATGTCTACGAAGGTCCTGAATTATAATTTTCATAATATCATAAGGATGCGGGTGTGTATACAACGCTATAATAGGCCGCTCTTAAAAACGCTCGAGCAGAAATTCAGCTATTTTAAGGTAAGCAGCTATATGGAAGATCCGGATATAGAGGTACATATCGGCCGATTTGTCCCTGATACCAAAGGCGCGTATTTAGTTGACCAACGCTATTATATAAAGGAGGACCGCATCTTCTGTCTTCAAAGGCACAAAATAGCGAAATGGAAAGTGGGGATAGAGGGATTTGGTGGCGGAAAGACCATCGTCAGGATAGACAGTAACATATTTGGTTTTTGGGTGTTCCCCGGGGGT
>MHFD01000079.1:17744-18202 GCA_001804045.1 Omnitrophica bacterium RBG_13_46_9 | reverse complement strand
GTTTATAGACTTGCTTTGAAGGGCTACGCGATGTTTCATGCCGCGGGCGTGTCGAAAAAGGACAATGCCTATGTCTTTGCCGGCAGGAGCGGGACAGGAAAGACCATAACGGTTTTTAATCTTATTAGGCGAGGATTTGATTATCTCGGGGATGACGCTGTCCTTCTGGGCAAGGGGCGTGTATTTAATTTTATAAAACCCCTCAATATACGCTTTACATATGACGTCGGCAGGATGCTGGCGCTTAAGTTTAAGAAGAAAGAAAAGGCGCTGATTTTCATGAAAAACATTATTCGCGTTATAACTATAGGGTACATTAATATCTTTACAAAGATCGACATAAAAGACTTCTTTCCGGATAAGCTTGATACCTCAGGCGCGCTTTTCAAGCTATTCTTTCTGATTCAAGGCGAGACTTTTTCCGTAAATAGAACGGACGATAAGGACAGTATCGCAAG
>MHFD01000079.1:5425-17716 GCA_001804045.1 Omnitrophica bacterium RBG_13_46_9 | reverse complement strand
TCGGATGAATTGTCAGGTTATCTTCTGGCGTACTCATACGTATTCGCCAGATCAGGTATGGCCAATTTCTGGAATTCTTTTGAAAGGATGATAAGGGATTACATAAGGGACGTATCCTCTTATGTGGTAAATGTCCCCAAGCGTTATTCCGCAGATGATATAGATACGCTGACGAAGGTAATCGATGAAGACCATCAAGCTTAATATCCACGGTATTATAAAAATAAAGATCGTAAATCCATCCGGCGGCATACTCGAGGATATAAACATGCCCTACTCGTATTTTCGCGTGGAAGAGGAAATGTGCCCTGATATAGAGATACGCATAGGCGGTTTCAGTGAGGATACCGAAGGCTGCTCGGCCGTGGACCACAAATATTTTGTAAAAAAGGATTATATCTACTTCCGGGATACGGCAGGCCCTCTTAGCTGGAGGGCCCAGTTATGCGGTTTGGAAGAGGGTAGGTACCGGCTGGACGTATCATACGGTTTTGTCAATAGAATGATAATGCCTAACAATCTCTATCCGGACCAGATACTGTATAATTTTATACTCTACCCGTTATTGGAACAATGTTTTTTACGGAAAGGTTATCTTTTCCTGCATGCCGGAGCGGTTGCGGACGGCGAAAGGGGTATAATATTCGCGGGACGAGGCAGCTCATACAAGACAAGCATCATCATGGATTTGGTGAGAAACGGATTCTATTCCCTCGGTGATGGCTGGGTTATCGTTAAGGGAGACCAGCTGTATTCTTTTCCTACTTGCGTGTCTTTTTTTGATTACAGAAAGAGATTCATGCCGGAGGAGAATCTTTCGCTTTATGACAGATTCCGCGTTATTAAATTTCTCACGAAGAAGACCCCATCGAACAGGGATTGGATAAAGGACCGCGCCCGGCTTAAGAAACTTGTGATTACATATAGAGAAGACCGGGATAAGGTCGAAATAGAAGAGATTACCAATAAGACGGAAGTCGCGGATATTCTCCTTGCGAATAACCGTCTCGAATGGAAGGCGAATTATCCATATGGCGGCGATACACGAAGATTTTTAGACGCGTATGAATATGTCTATCCGGAGAGCCCCGCATCTTCATGTGAAGATACCTTCAGGCAAGGCATTTTAAATTCAATAGAAAACGCGCATATTTACAAGGCGCGAATACCCCTGAAGTGGCAGAGGGGAACAGCGGATACTATCGGAAAAATAATAAAAGGCGAATAGAGCGGCAAGATGGATTTAAAAGTTCTTTTAGTGAATGCGCCCGCAGAGCATATTAAGGAGAGGCATTACGAGCAACCCGATATACCAAGAATAGCCCTGGCGTATCTCGCTTCGTATCTTTTATGCTCTGATATAGATTGCGTTGCCGTTGACGCAAAGTACGAAAAACGCGATTTAGACAGAGTCCTAGATGTCATACGCGAAAACAATCCCGACATTGTAGGTCTTACGGCGATGACGCCCGAGATAATGGACGCGGGCAGACTTGCCCGCGAGGTGAAAAAAAATTATCCGCGCGTTGTCACGGTCATAGGAGGCCCGCACGCTACGGCGCTTCCCGAACAAACGCTTAAAGAGTTCGCTTTTTTTGATATTGCATGTTTTGGGGAGGGTGAATATACGTTGCGTGACATAGTTAAAGCAGTAAGGACTGGTAGGCCATTAGAGGAGATAGATGGTATTGCCTATAGGGATTCAAGCGGCGCCATACGAGTGAACAGACCTCGTCCTTTTGCGGAGGACCTAGACAAGCTGCCTCCACCCGCCTGGCATCTATTCCCGCCTGCCAAAAGATACCCTATTCTGGGCTCTAGGGGGTGTCCGTTTAGGTGTAATTTTTGTATGAGGGTCTTAGGAGGGCGTATCAGATATAGAGACCCGGATCTTGTGGTAAAAGAGATGTGCGATATATATGAAAAGTTCAGACCGCAGGTTTTTGAGTTTGATGATGAAACATTCGGTATTGACAAGAAAAAAACCTATAGATTGCTCGACCGTATCATAGAAAATGGGTTGCATAAGAAGGTGAAGTGGAATATACAGACAAGGGTAGACGTTGTCACGGAGGAACTCCTCATTAAGATGAAAGAGGCCGGCTGTGAGTGGGTAGGTTTCGGCATTGAAAGCGGCAACGAGGGCATTCTAAAGATGACCCAGAAGAATGTCACCAAGGAAAAGGCAAGGAACGCGATTGCCATGGCGAAAAAAGCGCGTCTTTCTACGGGGAGTTTCTTTATTCTCGGCCACCCTTTCGAAACGGAAGCCACGATCAAGGATACCATAGATTTCGCTCTCGAGCTTAATACCACAACTGTCTCTTTCGGCATCATGATGCCTTATCCGGGAACGGAAATCGCGAAAATGGCTGAGGAGAGCAAAGGCGGTTATAAGCTGCTTTCAAAGAACTGGCAGGATTACAATAAACAGACAAACGATGTGCTTGAATTGAAAAACGTAAGCGGCGCAGAACTCCAGAAATACCAGCTTATCGGATATCTAAAGTTTTATTTTTTAAGATTCAGCCTTAGGAAGTTTAAGGGCCTATTAGAGTTTATAGATCTTCGGTCGCTTATTTTTGTGTTTTTGCAGAGAGTATTGGGGTTGGGAAGGTGAAGGTGTCTAAAGTCGGCAGATGCACACGAAATTTTGACGAAGCTCTACGGACGTTAGATGGCGATTCGATAGGGTGTATGCTTGATATAGGATGTGGCACCGGCAGGACGCTACACCTTTTAGAGAGGTTTAAAAACGCCAAACGCATCGGTCTGGATATTGATTTGCGTGAATTGAAACAAGCGAAAACGAAGTGCACGGCTGTTGCGGGTAGCGGAAGCCATTTACCATTTGCGGACAACCTCTTTGATCTCGTAGTCGAATTTCATACATTTCATCATATAGACAATTACGCGAAAGCGATAAAAGAAGTATCGAGATGCCTTAGGAAGGGCGGTCATTTTCTCATGGTCGAAGCGGTAAACGACAACCCTATCTTCCGTTTTTTACGAAATATGCACCCTATTGCAAGGAAGATGCCTATCGAGAGTAATTTTCTGTATAGGGAGCTTATAGATACCCTTATGCGGAATGGTTTTGCCGTTAAGAGCGAAAAGCGTTTCGGTATCATGTTTGAGTTTGCTATAGGCGGCCTTCCGCATGTGCCCTTTTTTGTGAGGAGGCTAACGAGCGCGATTGACGGAGGCCTGGAACGTGTCTTCGGTACTAAATACTGCGCCTCTTGCGTCGTCTTAGCACAGAAAAGATAGGTTATAGCACGTTAGGTAATAGGTAATAGGGAATAGGTGGTAGTGGGAGGTTTCGGGAGGTTGCGCGTACGGTTATAGCACGTTACGACGGACGATGGACGATTTGAGCTCGCGTCATCGTGTCATTGCGAACACCTTGCATATCTAAGCGTGCCGTGGCAATCTCAAATTAGCTCATAGCTCGTATGTAGTAGGTTATAGGTAATAGTTTGACAACGGAAGGTTCGTGAAATTCGATGTGCGTAGTTCGAAATTCGTATTTCAATTCGTTTCGATCAGTTTCCATAAGTTTCAATGAGTATCTATAAGTATCAATGTATAACAACTGTATTTCCATTGTATTTCAATTGCATATCCATCGTATATCGATTGTGTATCAATTGTCCATCGTCCGTCGTAACATGACCTTAGAGTAGTGAAACGAGTAAACAGTGAAGAACAAGACTCTTGTAATAATTCCCGCTCACAACGAGGAGAAGGCGCTGCCGGGGGTGATAAGGTCTATTGAGACCTTTGCGCCGGAATGCGATATACTCGTTGTGAATGACGCCTCGGAGGATAATACATCGCAGGTGGCGAGAAAAGAGAGTTCATCGTCGAAAATAACCGTTATCGATATCCCGTTCAATCTTGGCATCGGAGGGGCAATGCAAACAGGATTCAAATACGCCAGGGATAACGGATATGAGGTTGCTTTGCAGATAGACGGCGACGGCCAGCATCCGGCAAAATTTATTAAAGATTTGGAGAAAAAAATAGCAAGCGGGAAGGTTGACATGGTAGTCGGATCCCGGTTTATGAAAGAACTCGGTTTTAAGGGATTATTCTTAAGACGCATGGGTATACGGTATTTCTCCGTATTAATAAGATTGCTTACAGGCAATAGAATACTTGATGTGACAAGCGGTTTCAGGGCTTTCAGCAAGAAAGCGATAACCGTATTTTCCGAATATTATCCTCAGGATTACCCTGAGGTCGAATCGCTGGTCGTCATGAAGAAAAAAGGGCTGAAAGTTTTAGAAGTGCCCGTCACGATGAAACGCAGAAGGCACGGGGTGTCAACAATCAATTTTGTAGATGGGATATATTACATAATAAGGGTATCGCTGGGGACCATTGTCAGTTCAATAAGAAACTACAAAAATTAGCGGAGGCGCTACATGGTAAAAATTCAAATATTTATTTCAGGGGTTAGTCTCTTCTTATTTGTTATTACCATCGGTCTCATAAAAAAGAGGGTATTGAAGGAGGAATATTCCGTCATATGGATTATCGCCGAAACAGTACTTTTTATATTCGGCGCTTTCCCCCGCATCCTGACATTCGTCGCGGGTCTCTTCGGGATATATTACCTCACGGCAATATTTATTATAGCGTTCCTGTTCCTCTTGGTAATCGCCTTTTATTATTCCATAATCCTGTCGCGTCTTTCAGAGACAAATCGGGCATTAGTGCAGGAAATAGGGCTTTTAAAACTGCAATGTGAAAAGAGTGCAAAATCAGAAAAAACGGGAGAATAACATGAGAAGAAGCGCTCTTGCGGCAAATATACTTTTATCCCTTGCATCTCTCTTGGTATTCTTCTTTATGCTGGAATCGGTGCAGCGGATACGGTACTGGAGGAGGCACAACGATACCTATTGGCTGAAATACGGTTTTGTAAGGCGGAGCAAAGAGACAGAGAATAAGATGACAAGAGAGATCGATAACCAATATGAGAAAGAACACGGACACGCGCGTATTAGGATACCGGTTTCCATGAAAAAGAATTATTTT
The DNA here is from genome assembly GCA_001804045.1 of Omnitrophica bacterium RBG_13_46_9. GTDB lineage: Bacteria > Omnitrophota > Gorgyraeia > JABMRN01 > RBG-13-46-9 > RBG-13-46-9. The sequence goes on along the minus strand of MHFD01000079.1, from coordinate 12,670 downwards.
AAGATTACCCCCGGGGACCATCCGTTAAAAAGACATAAAGATGAATTTTATCATGTAAACAGAATGGGCTTTAGGGGCAAGGAATTCAGCAAAAAGAAAGAGCCGAACACTTATAGGATTGTTGTGTTAGGCGCTTCATCAACCTTCGGGGTATATAACGAAGACGATTTTACCTATCCGGCCCTGCTTGAAAAGATGATAAATAATGAGAATAATAAGAGGCGCTTCGAGGTTATTAATGCCGGCATAGGGGGATTCACCCTATTTAATATACGCAATCTATTCGAAGAGGAGATAGCAGGGTTCGAGCCCGATTGCATTATTATAAACAGCGTGTTCAACAATTGGGCTGTTCCATATTATGGCGCCACCCCATGCAGAAATATTTTGCGCCTTTTGTCTACAAAGAGCCTCTTTTTATTGACCATGATGGAGAAGCTATCCATTATCATAAAAGGGCGTGCCGATAATCTCTATATCGACTGGAGAGAGACAGCGAAGAACGTCATGATAGACAATAAGCTATGGGATAATTACAGAAGTGATCTGCAGAATATAGCGAAATACTGCAAGGATAATAACATTACACTCATTCTTGTAAAACAGGGGATTAACTATATATTTAATGCGAAGGCGGGTGATGAGAGCCTTGCAATCTGGAGAGATGTCCGCGATAGGGCATATTCCATTATCTCCGAGGTTTCGGAGCAGAACGGATTGACTATTGCGGATTACACGCATCTTGCGGGTACTGCACAGAGCGGGGATTATTTTGTCGATGTCATCCACCTTACCAACCGCGGCAACGAAAAGGTAGCGGGCGTTATCCGCGATTGCCTGGTAAGAGGCGGAATCATTGAACCATGAAAAATTAGGTATTTTTAACCCGCCTTCGCAGAATTGTCCAGCTCTTAAGGATTGAGATGAATAACGAATGAGAATTCCGCTTCGGCGCAGTTTCCGCTTAGCCGAGACAAGAGAAGAGATTCCATACCTGTAAGGGCGTGGAGCTTCAAGCATAAAAATGCATAAACCACTTTACTTAGCATATCTTCTGGTAATATTTTTCGCGCTTATTACCCTTCTACCCTCCTATCTTGCCTCTTTGCCGATTTTTGCCTTTACCATAGCATTAGGTTTTTATCTCAGCAGAAGAGCCTCCAAGGATGCGGCTGCTACATTATTTTCCATTTTTCTGATATCTTATTTATTACGCGTCGTTATCGCCCTTATTTTGTACAGACTGTCGTTTGAGCGCGGTTTAAGCGGTTATTTCTACGGCGGAGACGATTTTGCTTATGGTGACACTGCTTTAAGGCTGGCCGAAGCCTGGAGGGAAGGCGTATTTCCGTATTTAAAAGAGATAAAGAGGAACATGAGTCTTTCCAGCACAATGGGTTTTTACCAGTATTACCTGGCGGTCCTTATGATAATTTCAAAAGACAGCACTTTCCTGCCGATCGCTATCAACTGTTCTTTAGGCGCCTTAAGCATTGTGGTTTTATACTCGATAACAAAAAGGACGTTTACCCAAAAGAGTTCTTTCGGTAAATACTCGTCGCTTATGACAACGGGACTTTTCGCTTTTTGGCCTTCTCTTTTGCTCTGGTCGGCCCTCAACCTGAAAGAAGCGCCCACCACTTTTTTTGTCTTACTAATAACCGCGACGGCTATTAAATTCTTTCCCACGGAATTCGATTCTAAGAAGATAATCAAATGTGTTTTATATCTTCCCATCCTTTTATTGATATTACACCGCCTGAGAGGACGTATAAGTTTTTTTGTGATTTTGTCCATTGTTATGACATATTCCACCGTGGCCCTTAAGACTTTACTGATTCATAGAGGAAAAGCCGTTAAGATATCTTTATTCGTTATCGCAGCGGTTTTTATTTTTTTAGTGGCCGTTATCAGATTGCAATCGATTGATAATGCCGTTGAGGTACTGAGCATCCACAGGGATTTCAGGGCTTTTGGGGATAGCGTCATACTGCCGAGTCTGCGGCTTGTTACCTTTGGCGATTTGCTTCGTTTTCTGCCCACTAGCGTCATCATCAGTTTTTTCTACCCCCTGCCATGGCATGGGGCATCCATGGCCGGTCTTATCGCTTTTCCGGAAATGATATTATGGTATCTTCTTTTTCCTTTTTTTATAAGAGGACTTTTTTTATTGCTTAAGACAGAGAGAATATCAGCGTATTTTATACTATTTTTCACGCTTATGTATTTCTTATGTCTGGGCGTCCTTGACGCCAATGCCGGGACGCTGTTTAGGCATAGGGCAGTCATTTTACCGTTCGCTTTTTTATTTATTGTGGCAGGAATGCAAAAAGAAAATATCTTCAAGGAAGACTGATTAGGTGAGAGATCATTTGCAGATCCTATATATTACCTATGACGGCGTAATGGAACCTTTGGGCCGGTCGCAGGTCTTGTCTTATCTGAAGAAACTCTCCGGAAAGGGTATAAAATTTTATCTTGTCTCGTTTGAAAAGAAGGTAAATCTCCGTGACGTGATCGGGAAAGCGAAGCTACAGACGGAATTAAATAAATACGGTATTGAATGGAAAGTATTAAGATATCATAAACATTTTAGGGTCCTTGCCACTATGTATGATGTGGCGGTCGGCATCTTCGGGGCTATGGCAATTGCCAAAAGGACAAGGCCGGATATAGTGCATGCCAGAAGTTATGTGGCCGCACTTATGGCATGGGCGGTGGGTTCATTGGCAAAAGCTAAATTTGTTTTTGACATGCGCGGGTTCTGGGCCGATGAACGCGTAGACGCCGGTTTATTGCGGAAGAACTCGCCATTGTATAAAATAATAAAAAAGCTGGAAAACATATTTGTGCATAAGGCTGACAGGATTGTTGTCCTTACAAATAAGGCCGGGGAAGAGTTGGTTTTGGGCTTTAGCGGCATAAAAAAAGATAAAATAGAGGTCATACCCTGCTGTACGGATACAGTATTTTTCAAATTTGATGAGGGATCCAGAAATGTCATAAAATCTAAATACGGTACCGCAGGTAGGGTTGTTTTTATTCATACAGGTTCGCTCATTGGCTGGTATATGATAAGAGAAATGTTAGAATATTTCAGGGCAATAAAGGCGCTGGAACCCAAAGCTTTGTTTATGTTTCTTTCTCCTGAGGCGGATAGGGATGAGTTTTTTAAAGCGGTAGATAGTGTTAGGATTTCACGATACGACATTATACTTACCGAAGCGGATTTTGAAGGTGTAAACCGGTATTTATCAGCTGCGGACGCGGGCCTATTCTTCATAAAACCCACCTTTTCTAAAAGAGCGTCCTGCCCCATAAAGCTTGCGGAATACTTGAGTTGCGCCCTGCCGGTCATCTGCAACAGGAATATAGGGGATCTGGACGATATCATAGAAAAGAATAGAATTGGAATTTTGGTCGATGGATTTAATATGGAGTCATATAAAGATTCTTATAAAAGATTTTCGGAACTATTGAAGGATAAAGAACTTAAAACCAGATGCCGAAAGGTTGCCGAAGAGTTATTCTCCGTGGAAAAAGGCGCGGAGTCGTATCTAGAGGTGTATCATAGCATAACCGAGTGCTAATAGCTGATGGCTAATAATCTATAGCTGATGACTGATAGCTGAAGACTGAAAGCTGATAGCTGATGACTGATAGCTGAAGACCTAAAGCCGATAGCTGACAGCCGAAGGCCGAGCGCCGATAGCTGATAGCCGAAGACTGAAAGCTGATAGCTGATAGCTGATGACTGAGAGCAGAATCATGAAAATACTATTCCTTGTTCCATATCCCACCGAAGGGGCGAGCAATCGTTTCAGGGTGGAGCAATATCTTCCATATCTTGAGGAAAAGGGTATTCTTTACAAGGTTAGGCCTTTTATCTCTTCGGATTTTTATAGAATACTTTATCTTAAGGACTATCTGCTAAAGAAGATCCTTTTCTTTTTACGAAGCACCGTTTTCAGGATCCTGGATGTGCTAAGGGCCCTTAAATACGACATTATCTTTATACATCGCGAGTCATATCCTTTAGGGCCGCCTTTTATAGAAAGGATCCTAAAGTTTTTTAATAAAAAGGTGATCTTTGATTTTGACGACGCTATATTTTTGCCTGCTAGCAGCGGATCCAATATATTCATGGAACGATTCAATAGATACGGGAAGGTTCCCGAGGTCATAGCTCTAAGCGACGGTGTCATTACCGGGAATAAATACCTTGCCGATTTCGCCCTGAAATATAATGAGAATGTCACAATAATACCGACCCCGGTAGATGTCGAACTATACGCGCCAAGCCCAAAAAAGATACATTCTGAAAAAGTGACTATTGGCTGGATAGGCTCAAAAACAACGAGTGTTTTTCTGAAACCGATGAGGGATATTTTTGCCGTGCTTTTGGAGAAATTTCCGTATCTGGAGATAATAATCGTAGGCGGCAGGTTTGATAACAGGGGTTTGGAAAGGGTACGGAATATCGACTGGTCTTTGGAAAACGAGATAGGAGCCTTGCAAAATTTTGATATCGGCATAATGCCTATGCCCGACACGAAATGGACAAGGGGTAAATGCGCCTTTAAGGCTATTCTATATATGAGCGTAGGGATACCCTGCGTTTCATCACCCGTAGGGGTTACGGCGGATCTTATAAAGGACGGGGTAAATGGATTTCTGGCGGGTTCCGCTGATGCATGGAAAAAGAAGTTGTCTATGTTAATAGAATCACCGGACCTGAGGGAGAGGATAGGCAGGAATGCCAGAGAGACTGCCGTAAATGAGTATTCTGTTAAGGCAAATGTGCCTAAATTTCTGGAAGTGCTTAACAGGGTAAAGGGATAGACGTATGCACCGAAAGACAAAGATATTTGTGACGCTACTTGTTTTAGCAGGTTTCATATTGCTGTTAAATATAAAGGTCACTTATAAAGAAGGCATAGATTTTGATGTATACAAAAGGAAAATACCGCTCTATATAAAGATAATGTCTTTTATAGAGAGGGATTATTATTACAGAATGATTGTCAAGGGGATAACAAAGAATTGCGGAGACGATATCGAGAAAATAAAGCGTATATTCGACTGGACCTGCGAAAACATTTATAGCGGAATTCCGGAGCATCTGCGCGTCAAAGATGACCATATACTGAATATAATTATACGCGGCTATGGAAGCTGTGACCAATCGGCGGATGTATTTACTACCCTGTGTACATATGCGGGTTTTCCCGCGGCCATGTACGCGATTTCCCCTAAAGGTGAAACGGAGCGATATATAGTTTCTGTAGTTTATTATGACGGCAGATTCCTTTTGTTTGATACTTATTATAAAAATATTTTTATCAATCGGAACGGTGAGATTGCGAGCGTCGGAGATGTCATAGAAGACCCCTCGATAATAGAGAAAGCCGTAAACAAGCCCGTGATAAAGAGCATAAAATACGAGGATTATTTCAATGATCTGATACCTATAAACATTTTCGATACCACCCTGCGGGCCGAGCTACAGATGCCGGCGAGAAGGCTATGGTATGAGTTGAAGGTTAGATTGAACCCCGCGTCTAAAGCGAAGCTTTTTTACGGAGAAGAGGTCGCGGAGTAAGGCAAAGATATTACCATAAAAATGGTTTTCTAAACCCGCCTTCGCGCTTACCTCGCCTGTGAGGGTGAGGAGCTTCAGGAATTCTTAATTTTCATCCGGAAAATACAGCCTGATTCTGCAACTTTCCAAACGCCTTTAAAAAAACCTTTAAAAAAACCTTTAAAAAAACCATTGACAATAATAGAAAATATAGTATACTTGTAGTGTTCACTAGTCAGCGAACAGGTAAATAGCATGAACCTCGGACGATACATAAGAAAGATACGCATGATCAGGAACATAGGGCAGCGTGAGCTCTCGCGCATGATAGGCGTATCCGCCTCCTATATCAATGATATAGAGAGCGGGAAACGTAACGGCCCGAGCAAGGAAGTCCTGAAGAAAATAGCGTATGCCCTTGAGGCGAATCTTGAATACCTGTATGATTTAGCCGGTGAAAACCGGAAAAGGCTGCCGCATGATATACCCGATATCGTAAAAAAGTATAAACACTCTATTCAGCTTTTACGCGCCATAAGGGATAACGATGTTTCAGAATTCACGATAAAGAAGATAACCGAAAAGATAATGGAGGATAAGATGAAAGCGATTATTATCGCGGCCGGTGCAGGAAACAGGCTTAAGAGACTTACGAAGGACAAGCCGAAATGCATGCTGGAACTAAACGGGAAAACGTTACTCGAGATACAGATGGAAACGTTGCGCAAATTCAATATAAATGATATCATTGTCATCAAGGGTTACAAGAAAGAGGAAATAGCATATAAGGGCGTGAGATATTATATAAACGACGACTACAGGAACAACAATATACTCAACTCTCTTTTCTACGCGGAAAACGAGATAGAGGGCGATGTGGTAGTGTCATATTCGGATATCGTATATGAGAAAAAAGTGATAGAAAGGCTTCTGGAGGCAAAAGGCGATATAACTATAGTGGTGGACGTGGATTGGAAACGGCAATACGTCGGACGGAGGGACCATCCCGTCGAAGAGGCCGAAAATGTTATTATCGGCGCGGACAACAAGGTGGTCGAGATAGGGAAGATACTTACTGATAAGAACGAGGTCCATGGGGAGTTTATAGGGTTCATGAAACTTACGAAAAGGGGAAGTGACATTCTTAAACGTAACTACACCAGGGCAAAAGAGCTTTTCTGGGGAAAGCCGTTCCAGAGGGCAAAGACGTTTCAACAGGCCTATCTTACCGACATGCTCCAGGACCTTATATATACCGGTGTTGATGTCCATTGTATAATTATAGAAAGTGGATGGTATGAAATAGATACCGCCGAGGATTACCGTAGGGTATCGAAAGAGTTTGTATTGACATGATAACGGGCGTAAGTCTTGTTCTTGTAATCATATCGGCGATGATACACCCCTTGTGGAACATGCTCCTCAAAAGGAGCGAAGATAAGATCATCTTCTATCTCAACATCCATATTATATACACGGTTCTTTTCAGTTTCCTTCTCTTTGTGTATCCGGTGCGCGCGATCGGTAAGGCGGGATGGGCGCTCATTATCCTTTCCGCGTTTTCACATTTTTTTTATCAGGTATTCTTATGCAAGACCTATGAATCGGGCGACATGTCGGTCGCGTACCCTATCGCGCGGTCTTCACCCGTTTTCGTGCTTATC
>MHFD01000079.1:4682-5401 GCA_001804045.1 Omnitrophica bacterium RBG_13_46_9 | reverse complement strand
GTGCCTTCCATTCCCGCAATCGCGGGAATATTGCTGGTTATAGCCGGCGCATATCTCATTCACCAGAAGGATGTTACAGCTTCTTTATCTATAATACGGCCGTTATCGCTGTCGGAACGGCGCACGCTTTTTTTTGCGGTCGCTACGGCGCTCTGGTCAGCGATATACTCCGTAGTTGACAAAAAAGGCGCCCTCAACATGCCTCCGATACTTTTTTTCTATATGTTTTTCGCTCTTTCAGGATTTTTATTTATCGGATATCTCATAACGATGAGAGAGAGACGCAGACTATACTGGCATATTTTAAATAAGGATAAATATAGAATAACGCTGGCCGCGATACTGGAATTCTCTTCATATATTTTAATTCTATACGCATTCCGCATATCAAAAGTCGCGTACATAGTAGCCCTGCGGCAGATAAGCGTGGTCTTTGGCGCCATGCTCGGTATATTTTTCCTTAAGGAACGGTACGGCAGGATCAGGATTTTCGCCTCATGTGTGATATTTTTAGGCGCGTTTATTATCGTGATATTCGGCTGACAGGGGCTTGTTGTATCCGGAAGAAGAAAGAAGCTATATGAAAAAGAAAAACGAAAAGGTAACGCTGTTTCCCGGCATGGCGGGCGTTACAAGAGACATGATCGATAGAATGAAAAAAGAAGGCGTTGAGCTCTTTTCCGTAGATATCATGGTCACGCAGAAATGTAATTTCAGGT
>MHFD01000079.1:4387-4605 GCA_001804045.1 Omnitrophica bacterium RBG_13_46_9 | reverse complement strand
GCGGTAGTTACGGAAGAAAAGGCGGAAAGGCTGATGGGCCTGGGGGTATCGCTTTGCTGTAAACTGGATACGCTTGACGAGAATATACAGGACAGGCTTTTAGGGTGTAAGGGGGGCGCAAAAAAGATAATGCGAGGATTCGGGCACCTGATCAACGCTGGATACGGGAAACCGGACGCACCGCCGCTTTCGACCAATACTGTAGTTACCGCGATTAA
>MHFD01000079.1:0-4300 GCA_001804045.1 Omnitrophica bacterium RBG_13_46_9 | reverse complement strand
TAAGGATTACTCAAGCTCCATGCTATCAGGCAAATCGAAGGGCAGCACCCTGGATTCAAACGATATAAAGCGCCTTTTTGAGAAGCTGGCGGAAATCGACGGAAAGGAATTTGGCATAAACTGGAAGGCCGAATCCCCCTGGGTCGAGAATAAAGCGTGTTCCCGGCACATGGGTGGCGTACATGTGAGGGCTGACGGAATCGTGGTTCCCTGTTCGGAAGCTCCGGATTACTGGGCGCTGGGGGACATACGGAAGAGCTCACTTAAAGAACTTGTCTTCTCCGAAAAGGTAAAAAAATTCAGAGATATATATAGCATGCTCCATGAAGGATCGAAGTGCGCGCAGAATAAATGCCCGTTAAGCGCACAAAAGAAGTGCTATGGCTGCAGGACGAGGGCATATGATGATTCGGCATTCGATGAAGACGGGGGCTATGACCCGTCAAGGCTTGACCCCGAGGCATTTTTTGCCGGGGACCCAGCCTGTTGGCGGAAAGATTGAGAGGGTGGATCAATTATATATGAAGAAAGCAATAAATCTTAAGAGACTGCTTAAAGAAAAAGGGTTTATAAGGCTTGCAGGGGCGCATAACGGCATCACGGCGAGACTGGTCGAGAAGAATGGGTTCGACGCCGTGTGGGCGTCAGGATTTGAAATATCTACCTCACATGCCGTTCCGGACGCGAATATTCTTACGATGACAGATTTCCTGAATGCGTCCGGTGAAATGGCTGACAGCGTTTCGATTCCGGTTGTCTCCGATTGCGACACAGGGTTTGGAAATTCGAACAATGTCATCAATATGGTCAAAAAATTTGAAGCTGCCGGAATAAGCGCCGTATGCATAGAAGATAAGAAGTTTCCCAAGGTAAATAGTTACATTCCGGGAAGACAGGAGCTGGCGCCTATAGCCGAATTTGTGGGAAAGATAGTAGCGGCTAAGAACGCACAACAATCAAAAGATTTTCTCGTTTTCGCTAGAGTCGAGGCTCTGATAGCCGGCTGGGGGATTGACGAGGCGTTGAAAAGAGCCAATACATACCTGGAAGCCGGCGCGGACGGTATTTTTGTTCACTCAAAATCAAAAACGCCCAATGAAATAATCAATTTTTGCAAAGCATGGAAAAGACGTGGTCTTCTCATTATATGCCCTACGAGTTACCCTTCTTTTAAAGAGAAAGAAATGCAGAAATACGGGGTCAATATTGTCATATATGCGAACCACGGTATCCGGGCCTCAATAAAAGCTGTAAACGATATCCTCGGGCACCTGCGACTGTATGGGGCAGCGGGCATTGACCAAAAGATAGCGCCGATGTCAGAAGTCTTTGAACTTCAGGGGATGTATCGGATGAAGAAGGACGAGGAAAAGTATCTAAAATCAGAGATAGGGAACGTAAAGGCCATTATCCCGGCAGCGGGCTCGAAGATCGATAACTCGCTTAAAGGCCTTCTGGAAGACAGGCCTCTCGCGATGCTCGATATAAACGGGAAGACGCTTATACAGAGGAATATCGAGACGCTTAACACCGTAGGAATCCGCGATATTAAAGTGATAACCGGTTACAAAAGGGAGAATGTGGAAGTCGAGGGGGCGGCTACCGTAGCGAACACGGAATACAATAGCAAGGGTATTATGCACTCTATTATGAAAGGCGTCGATGATATAGCCGAAAGGAATATTATCGCATATTCCGATATAATCTTTGATCAGGAGCTTATCAGGAAACTTTTAAGAAAATATGAAGATTTTGTGCTTGTAGTGGACGGGACATATAAAAAGACACACATAAGGAATAAAGAACTGGAGCTGGTCAAGACGGACCGCTCCCCTCTCGATGGTGTCAGGACGATCGACGTAAACAGGTGTAACAGAATCCTCGACATAGGTAAAGACCTAAACGAGAATGAGGCGCACTATGAGTTTATAGGCCTTGCCAGCTTGTCGGACAAGGGGATGCGTTTTTTTTCAAAAGAGTTCAAGAATGCGAAAAAAAACCGCAGCAGGACAGCGTCAAAAAAGAATGCCGTGGAATCGTTCTCTCTCGCCGAATTTGTCCATTACATGATACGTAAAGGATACCATATATCCGCTTATGAGGTATCCGGCGGCTGGATGGAAGTCCACAATTTCAGCGATTATAAAAGGGCTTGTTCGGTATTTCCAATCGATTAAGATACTATGAAACCCGATAGGATCATTCATGAATTCAAGCGACAGGATTTGGGTCCCTATATAGAAGTGCCCTGCTCGCTTCTGGGTCCTCTTATCGAAGGATTGACGCGCGATAAGGCATGTGAAGTAATAAACCCGGCTAACGAAGCGGTCGCTATGGGGATAGCGTCGGGTAGCTATCTTGTTACCGGCCGCGTCCCGGTGGTCATGACGCAAAATTCCGGACTCTGCAATACGCTGAACGCTCTTACATCATTGAATCAATTATACAAGATACCTGTTCTATATCTTATCTCCTGGAGGGGGGAGCCGGGGATTAAAGACGCTCCCGAACACACGATAATGGGAGGTAAACTCGAGCTCATACTCGCAACGTTTGACATTCCGTATAAGGTCCTTAAGGAAAAAACGCATAAGGAAGAGATTCGCGCCATTGTCCGCACGATACGGGCCCGGAAGACCCCTGGAGCCCTACTTATTACCAGAGGGCTTCTGGACAAAGAAGGCGTGAGAAAAAGAGAGACCCCGCGAAAAACCAAGTTATCACTGGCGAACGCTGTCGGAACGATAATGGAAAGCGCGCGCGGAAAAGCATGTTACGTGACCACAAACGGTTTTATATCCAGGGAAGCGAAATATGTTCTTTCCAGCAGGAACATGGAAAAGGCGAATCCTTCTTTCTACATGCTGGGGTCTATGGGACACGCGCTGCCCATAGCCATAGGCATGGCAAAAAACATCCGAAACGGGAAAAGGGTCATTGTTCTGGACGGTGACGGCGGTTGCCTTATGCACATGGGCGCCATGGCGCAGGTGGGGAACCGGCTGCGCGTAGTAAAGAATCTTATCCATGTCGTCCTTGATAACGGCGTATACGCTTCGACGGGTAGTCAGCCCTGTATATCGCGGTATGTTGATTTTAAGAAGATAGCTTCGGGATGCGGTTATATCAATGTCAAAGATGTGCGAAACGCCCGCGCATTAAGGAAGGCCATTAAAGAGTTTTTAAGCCGCAAGGGGTCGTCGTTTATACATGTTGAGGTTAATGACATCAAAGACAGGACAAAACCCAGGGTGTCCGAGATGTCTTCCTGCGAAGAGATAAAAAAAGCTTTTATCTCTTTGGTCTCTTAATCCAATCCACCCAGTCATATGATCCCCTTATCTTCATCTTTAACCTGAAAACGTTATCCTCAGTGTTTATTCGTATGCGCTTTATGGCGTAACTATCGGTGGGTGGCATAAGGTTTGTGCCCAGTACGTTTGTATAGGCGTATGTATAACCGCTATGGATAAGGGCATCCCTCGTGTTTGAATCAAATGTACCGTAGGCGCCTATCGGGTAACTGAAAGAATATATCCTGGCATCCAGTATCTCCTCAATGCGTCTTTTTGAATCTGATAATTCTTTATACATCTCCTCTTTTGGTAACCGGGCCAGGTTTCTGTGGGTTTTTCCGTGAGAGCCTACCTTTATTCCGGAAGAAGACATCGTTTTTATCTCTTGCCAGCTCAGTGGCTCGACATCTTGACCCATAACCCATATTTTTTTTGACCCTATTTTGCCGTCTATAAAATCGGTTGTGAGAAAGACCGTGGCCGATTGACCGTATTTCAGAAGCAGGGGATAGGCGCGCGCGAAATTATTTTTGTATCCGTCATCGAACGTAATACCTATATCGCCTTTATATCTTGAAATAAACTTAAGGTGCTCTTCGAATCTCTCCGGTGTTATGTTCATTCTTAAAGGGTCTGTCTTTGGATCTATGTAGTCTACAGAATGGTATACAAGGGTGGCGCATTTTCGGTCAGGGGTAGCAGATAATATAAGATAGATAACAAAGCTGACGCAATCCCTCAAAAAAAGCAGCATGTATTTCATATTTTCTGTCCCTGTTCTCTACGCAATCAATATATCAGCTATCCCAGAAAAAAGCAAAACTTTTTGCATTCATTATTACAATTGCCTGGCATTTATGTAAGCGCATATGCCAGTTGACTCATAAATAAATGTTACCGAAGTAATAGGCGGAGTCTAGCGCCTTTTCTTGGGTATAGTAGCGTATATTTTAGCAAGTTTCTTCTCCATGGCCTTTCTTAACCTGAAGGGGTTAAGTTTGGCA
>MHFD01000078.1:52514-56015 GCA_001804045.1 Omnitrophica bacterium RBG_13_46_9 | reverse complement strand
AGACCCAGACATCATTTATGCCTCTGTAGTGCAACCAATCGGATTTCGTGAATTCCCGAACCTCAACAGGGTCGGTTAAATCAATCTCTCGAAGGGTGCGATCTATATCTTTGGTAAAAAAAATTACCGGGAACTCGACCCTTGTCCGGCTATCAGCCGCATGGTCTGTATCCAGACTAAAATTTTCGTTTTTCCTGAACTTTATCTCCTCTTCTTTCTCTATCCGGCCATTTTTATCATACCTTCGCATGGCCGGAGGTCTCGGCAGCCACAACAATCTTTCCGAGTTCCTGTCTAAAACGCGAAAACCTTTATTGCCGGTGAGTTCTTTTAAACCCTTGATGACTAAATGGCCGCATATCTTTTGATGGATCCGCATCGAAACATGGTAATGTTGCACACCCAGGGAATCAAAGGAATCCCTTAAAAGCTCTATATCGATTCCGTCAAATTCAACGGCGCTCCTTTCTCTTCTGAAGTAGCCATCCTCAAAAATATTCCGTACGACCTCGTGGTTAGTCTCCGATAGCAGTTCGAAGAGATCCAATTCTTGATATTGGGCCATATTCAACGCCATCCCCGTTTTATCTCTTTGATGAGACTGATCAGCTGATATTCCCTGAATATCATATTTATTAAGTATATCGCCGCAAAATAAAAGACAAGCCCTGAGGTTATCAAAAGCGCTAAGGACGCGATATTGATATCTGAAATAGTTCTTTTCAGCAAAGATACAATAAATACCATCAACGCCGTGGCCGTAAACGGAAAAGAGAGAAGCTTAAGAAAGTCCCTTATTTTATAATTGATGGTTTTCGACATATGATAAAGGCCTATGGGTATAACAAAAAAAGACGATATCAATACCGAAAGGGCTGTCCCCTGCATCCCCAATCTCAGGGTCAAAGGATAGATTGTGACCACCATTGCCATAAGCCTGACTAAGGATATTTTAGTAGGTATGTCGGGCCTGCCCACGCTTTTAAAGAGATCATCGAACCCTATGGATTTTAACATTCCTAATAGGCAGAGTATGCGCATAGCCGGTATCATGGAAATCCACTGTTCGCCGAGAACCAACCGCACAAATTCCGGGGACAGAATTAAGAGCCCGCCCGCTATGGGGAAAGCAAAGAGTGTCGTGATCTTGATGGTCTTTAGATAACCTATTCTCAGTTTGTGACTTTGGTCTTGTATTTTTGAATAGGCCGGGAAAGCGACATCTGACAAAACATTACTTATTTCCGTAGCTGCAATGTTCGAAATCCGATAAGCCATTTGATATAGACCTAGGGCCGCCGGGCCTAATATTTTGCCCAAAAAAGCGTCGTCCCCGTGAAGGATAAAAAATTTCAATACGGACGTGCCCCATATATATTTCCCGAATTTGAACATTTCCTTGGCTTTGCCCAGATCGATATTGAGGCTAGGCCTATAAGGGTGTATGATATAGGAGGTTACCAATCCCGCGATGCTACCGGCCAATGAAGCGTAAACAAGAGCCCGAACATCCCGTAAAAAATAAACTGCCGTTACGCCGACGATCAAGCCGGCTATGCCTACTGTAACGCTGAAAACGAATCTCTTGCCGAACTCCAGCTCTTTCTGCAAATATACCATTCCGACATTTTGCGAGCTATTTACAAGTTCAGAGAGGGCCAGGACCCTGACAACGGGGACGACCCCAGGCGAGTTAAAGAAATCGGCTATAAAAGGCGCGCTAAGGAACAGGGCCGCGGCCCGAAACATGCCGCGGATTAGATTAATGGTCCAGGCGGTATCCAGGTAGGGTCTTATATCCGACTTTTTTTGTATCAGGGCAAGATCAAATCCGCTTTTGGAAAAAGTGCTAAGGATCGTTATAGCTAATAAGGAAATCCCGAAAATGCCGAAGTCACCCGGCGAAAGCAGCCGGGCAAGTATAAGGGTGCGCGTAAAAAATAAGATCTGTTGGATGACCCTGTCCGAAAAAGCCCATATGCTACTTTTTACAACCCTCTTCCCGAAAGGTGTAATACCCGCTTCGTCAAATTTTTCAGTTTCGCTGTCGCCAAAAAATTTCATCTGCAAGACACGCCGTCCGCCTATTTTGGAAATCAATGCCTTTCCGGCTTGCCGCCTAATGCAAGCCGTATTTTCTCCAGGCTAGCCAGAGAATCCACCAGCAAAACGATAAAGATAAGTTTGATTCTCCGCCGCACCCCGCATACCCTTCTATCTTTCAATATGAGAGAGATATTGCTTAAAGGGCCGAAAAACCTTTTAGCTAAAATGCCCCCATGCTCGCAAAACGAACAATGTTCTCTTTTACGCAAACCATATAGCCCTCCCGTGACGCGCCGCCTTCTTTTGCACAGTTGAACAATAGAATATACCGCAGGATGGGTCACGTTGACATCATCGGCGTAAACCGGTTTGTAGCCAAACGAGGATGCTCTTTGTCCCCACTGGCGATCGCCGCCTGATTTAAGCGTATCGTCAAAAGGACCTACGCGGTCGATGATCTTCCGGAATGTGAAGAGATTAGCGGTAGTGCCAAATCCATCTCTTTCGACATGTTCTTTCTGCTGTAAGTATGTGACGCTGTCGTAAAGCTCGACGGCGGTCGGCCTATTCGGGTCTTTAAAGGAAAAATTTATCTTACCGGCGACAAGGCCGTAATCGGTCGCGCCGAGAAGCCTGGAAACACCCTTCTGGATCCAGTCTTGAGCGGGCATACAGTCCGAATCGGTAAACGCTATGATATCCCCTTTTGACAGTGAGACCCCCCTGTTCCGCGCAGTGTATGAGCCGGAACAGGCTTCAAAAGCATAAATTGCACGGTCAAAACGCCTGACCACGCCCTCTATGTCCTGGTCCGAATTATTATCTACGACAATGATCTCATAAAAATCGCCTGGATAAGTTTGTCCTGTCAGGGCCTCTAAACACATCTCAAGCCGTTGCGAAGCATTAAAAACCGGGATTATCACGGAAACAAACGGATAGGTCCGCATTTCATTCTCGCATATAAGGCCAGTATTTCTGTACGTCCTGGCCTATCAACCCGGAAAGGCCTCGATTCTCTTTGGCGAAAAGTTCCTGCAGAAAACGCCTGGTATCCGGCTTCATTGCGGGATACGGCCTCTCCGCCGCGGGATTTAACTTCCTGAGGAGTCTTTCCATGGATCCTGAAAAACTGCGTCTCTCAGAAGTATTGTTGGGCAACTTATCAAGATACAGCCTGTCGGCAACATTCCTGAATATGCGGTTATGTATTAACTGCAATCCTATGTACTTCGGAAGGCTTGATGGTGTTATATTGACACCGGCTTCGCTGATATCTACGCCTGTTTCCAGGCCGAGAAACTTGCATATCCCGTCGATATTCGACTGGTTACTTCTAATGAATTCTTCAAAGATCACGAATCTCATATTCTTTTCGGGAAAATACTCTTTATACCGCCCTATCTGACTTTTGTAAAGGCCTCTTTTAATAAGGGTACCGGGCATGCGTTGCAG
>MHFD01000078.1:52000-52495 GCA_001804045.1 Omnitrophica bacterium RBG_13_46_9 | reverse complement strand
ATCGCCCGTCCCGTACGAACCAGGTGCCAGTATTGAGAATACGTCCTTGAAACGGGGTCCCGTAGCATAAATATCAATTTTGCACCCGGGATAAGTTTGGCAATTCTCCCCGGCGCTTTTTCAGACGCCATGTATGTAGTCGAACGCTCGCCGATTACCTGATCCTCTCTGGCATTTTTGAAAAACAGACCGTACCACGCCAGGTATTCGTCAAAATGCCGGTCATAATCATAAAAGGACCTCCCGCCCGGTGACTCTATGAAGAAATCTGGATGCTCCTCTAAGTCATCTATATCAAAGAAAAACATCTCGCGCTCGGGCATGAATACGTGTTTATGCTGGTTCAATATATGATGAAACGAGGTAGTCGCTGACTTCGCGGCGCCGACTATGAAAAAATCCGGCAGGCGGCCCGTATATGTATCACCCATATTTTATATATTTTCCCGTATTTCTGTCAACAACGCATAAAATCCCTCTTGGCTGTATATACGC
>MHFD01000078.1:44493-51992 GCA_001804045.1 Omnitrophica bacterium RBG_13_46_9 | reverse complement strand
GCTGAATTTAATTGTAGTTCAAGAATGTATATCTGTCAACTACTTACGCATATAGCAGTATATTAACAATATAAAGGAATACCCAAATGAATCGAAACCCTAAACCCGAAACACTTCCCCCAGATGTCGGATCCACCCTCTGGTGGAAGAGTTTAGGAGGTATAGTTTTTCTGTCTTGGTTGTTTCAATAGCATCTTGTTCCTCAATCATCAGGCACAATATTTAATAGACAATACCGAGCTTGACTTTTACGCTTATAACATTAAACTTGAATAAAGTGGTAACGCTAACACGGTCCGGCTTTCCGGTGAATTCGGTAAAAGCCACGCTTTACGGTCTAGCTAGCTATCAAAGATCATATAAAAATAAAGGTCCATATGGATATCAGCGTAGTAATCCCCGTATATAACGAAAGTGAGAACATTTCCCCGCTTTCTTCGGAACTAAAAAGCGTGCTGTCAGGGCTTAATAAAGATTATGAAATGATCTTTATAAACGACGGCAGTTCCGATGGCACCTTACAGGTGCTTAAAAATATCCATTCCGAAAACCCAAAGGTCAAAATCATAGACCTGAATAAAAATTTCGGCCAAACGGCTGCGATATCGGCCGGTTTCAATTTTGCCAAAGGCAAAATCGTAATCACAATGGACGGCGACCTGCAAAATGACCCGCACGATATCCCTCGGCTCATAGAAGAGATAGATAAAGGGTTTGGCATAGTGTGCGGATACAGGGAAAACAGAAAAGATCCCGTTTTAAAAATAATCTTCTCTAAAATAGGTAACTGGCTGATCTCTTTATTTCTGGGATTGAAAATCCGTGATTACGGCTGCGCGCTTAAGGCGTTCCGGAAAGAAGTGATCAAGGACCTGAATCTTTACGGGGAAATGCACCGATTCATCCCTGCTGCAGCGAGTTGGAGCGGCGCAAAAATAGAAGAGATAAACGTCAAACACAGACCGAGGAAACGCGGAAAATCAAAATACGGCTCCAGCAGGGTAGTAAAGGTATTCTTGGACCTCTTGGTAATGGTGTTTTTATCGGAATATCGAACAAAGCCGATAAGATTTTTCGGCGTCCTAGCCCTCATAAATCTCCTGCTGGGTGCGTGCTCTTTTATAGCCCTTGTATATATGAAGATTTTCAACGGAACGGATATGACAGGCAACCCCTTTATCATCCTTACCGTATTATTTCTTCTGGTCAGCCTTCAGCTTATTTCGATAGGCCTTATCAGCGAAATAAATATCAGGACATATTATGAGTCACAGAACAAGAAAATTTACCACGTCAGGGAAATCATAGAATAATATCCGCCTCACCATGACGTCGTATGTTGAAAAAGAACGCGAAAAGGCCGTATATATGCCCGGCTGAATGGATAGCCGCAATGAGAGACCTTCCTGGAAATGAGACAAGGGCCTGAATAAAATCTTTTTTGTCGCTCTTTAATTCAAGCTGCAGGGTCCTTCCCAGAAAAGCCGCCAGGAAGATAAATCCAAAAATCCTGAAATAGCCGTAATGCGCCGATAGAAAAAAAGACATAACAGAAGCCGCCAGGACAAGGGTTTTAAGCGGCAGAGGCAAGAGCAATCTATTTTTGAACCGCACATAGGAATCAGACACGCCCCAGGCAAACCTCTGTTTTGCCAAGGCCAAAAATGTATTACGATGACGGTGTGTCACGACAGCTGAATGCTGGTAATATATTTTGCGGCCTTGCCTTAGTGTCCTATAACAAAGGTCCACGTCCTCCCCACCATATTTAAGCGTTTCGTCAAACGGGTTTTCTAAAAGAAATTTGCGCGACACAGCCATATTACATCCTATGGCCATCGGATATCTCTTACTATAACCGCTATGCCGGGACAAAAACTCCGTATCCCAAGCTACTAACTCCCAGTATGTCTTCGGTCCCGGATTTTCTATCCTGCCGCCCACAATCTCCACTTTTTCCTCCGCGAAGAATGGTTTGATAAGCTCTTCTATCCAGTCCTCCCGCACAATGGAATCGGCGTCCGTATAGGCGACTATTTCGGGATCTGCCATGCCGGCGCCTATATTACGGGATGTCGATAACCCCAGATTTCTTTTATTGCGGTGAATTTTAATTTTTTTGTTTTCGCAGAATTTTTGCAGTGTCTCGGCTGTCCCGTCCGTTGAACCGT
Organism: Omnitrophica bacterium RBG_13_46_9; assembly: GCA_001804045.1. Taxonomy (GTDB): domain Bacteria; phylum Omnitrophota; class Gorgyraeia; order JABMRN01; family RBG-13-46-9; genus RBG-13-46-9. Next base: position 49,821 of record MHFD01000078.1, on the reverse strand, counting down.
CGTCCACTACGACTATGAACGTGAGTGGATAGGTCTGCGCCAGGAGACTGTTTATACAACTCTCTACGAACTCCTTGCCGTTATAAACGCAGACAACCGCTGTGACAGGCGGGTTATTCATGATGTTACGCCTTGCCGTTTTAGGCCTTTAAACAGGGCCGCCGGTTTTACCCCCACAGGATCCTCCTTAAAAAATTGACTATCCTCTTTGGCAAAAACGTTGCCAGGTAATAAATAAAATACCTGTCCGGCATCGTGTTATTTCTTAAATATCTTAGGTAAAACAATCTTACAGCGCCGAACGCATTTTTCTTAAAATTGGCTTTTATCTCCAATCTCAGGATATCCCGATCGGTGACCTTTTTGATATCTATGCGCAGGATCTCTTCGGGGTTAAATTCGTCGTATTTATCCCCGCCGCTTTTTAACCTTTGAAAATAAAATTCCCTCGCTTTTCTCGCGAATAATTCTTGTTTTCCACGGTCTGAAAAAGTAATGGAATCATGGGCTATTCTGTATTTTATCAGGATATCCGGTATGTTAATGATCCTCTCCCCTTTAGATAAAATATTCAGCAAAAAATCGTCGTCCTCCGCGTATATGAATTTTTTTCTATAGAAAGCCGTTTTGCGGTTCCTGAACATTACGGTGGAGTGCCGTACGGGATTGCCATTTTCCAGCGCCCGCCTTAATCCGGCCTCATCCGTGATCGGCCTGTAAACTGTCGTCCTTTCGCCGGTATCCGTGATATTTATAAAACTCCCGCCTATTAAGAATATATCAGAATTTTTTTCGAGATATTCTATTTGTGTCTTCAGCCTGTCTTTCAGGGAGATGTCATCGCCGTCCTGTATCGCTATGTACCGCCCCTTGGCTATATTCAAGCCTTTATTTTTGGATTCGCCAGGCCCGATATTCGTCGTGTTCTCGATAACCCTGATCCTTGAATCCTTCTCTTGGTAACGCCTGATTATATCCGGGGAATCGTCGGTCGAGGCATCGTCAATGATAATAAATTCAAGATCCTTAAATGTCTGATTCAATACTGACCCTATGCTATCTACGAGATACCTAGAGTCATTGTATACGGACATGATAACGGATATTTCAGGCATATCAGCGCCTCGCCTTTATTATTACAGAAAAAAATCATATCAAAAAGGTCTAAGAATAAGCGCACTATTGCAAAACAACTCTTCTAACCCTATCGGGATGCACCAAAAAGCGGATAGCAAGAGCGCGACTACCAATAGCATCGTCCCTGCGCGAAATCCAATCAACTTATCGATAAAAATCCTGATCTGATCCGCCACATACCCCCCCAGAATAGCAAATGCCGCATACGAAGGCAGCATATAACGATGTTCTTTACCGGCACCGCCTAAATAGATCTGAAATATATAAAAGAACACCGCCATCCATATTATAAGAAGCGTTGTCTTCCTTAAATTTCTTTTATCTATCCATAACCAAAAGGGCGATATGTAAGCCAACGCAAAGAGAGGATTCAGGTAAGGTATTCCAAAGAGATACACGTAGCGCGGTCTTTTGCCGACCATTCTGAACCAGTCTATAGTCGCCGCCCTATCTATATTAGACGGATGCGGCCTATAAATAGGGTCCCCGTAGACGGATGTTATTTTCGCAAACCAATATACCGAGCTTAAGACAGCTCCTATGCCGAACAGTATCAGGTTTTTATCAAACACTGTATGAAAGAATGTCTCTTTCTTTAATAACTTATCCGCGTTAGCAATGAAGTGCCATATGACTATGACAAAAACGATGAATGCCCCGTTTTGCTTGGTGATAGCGCCTAAACCGCAGGATATGCCCCCGATAAAAGCCAAGATAGACTTGTTTTTATCGACCGCCAGGATATACATAAGGACCGCCAACACGGTAAACATGGCGGTCATGTCATCGGCCCATAATTTCTGGGACGATAGAATGTCAACAGGGGATATGGCCATAAGAAACATGGCGATAAGGGATACTAACTCATTGCCGTAAAGCTGTTTTGCCAGTAAATAGACTAAGACGATCAATATTATACTGGATACAAGGGGAACAATAACGGAATAAAACTGCTTGCCCAGGACCGCCGGGTCGATACGTATATTCCTTAGTCCCACACTGGTAGGGTTACTTCTGACGATTTCCACCCAATCCGGTATATACACGACATAATACGGCTCACTGCCCGCGAATATCCTGTGCGAGAGCATTATTGCCACCGGAAATACAAACGGAATATGGTGAAAGGGTTGGTCGTAATAGGTGATATTCGCCTGCGCCAAAGCCCTGAGAACCCATCCCTTTTCCTCCGACGGCTCAAAAAAGAAAAGATACCGGTGTTTTGCCGCCTTGCGCAACTCGATGCCGCGCAGGTTATAACCGGAAATACCTTTGGTATCGAGCTTAAATGCCAGTCCGACGTAATGGTGTTGATCGCCGCTGAAATGAGGCATACGGAATGTATGCTTTCTCAAGTTTAGCGACAGTAGCAAGATCGCCAAAAAAGCGATCTTCGCAATAAGAGCGATCCTTCTATTTTTATCCATCGGCCTATCTCCTTTTAATAACCGTTGGTTTACGCGATTTCAAAAATATTTCCTCATATCTCTCTGCTATGACGGATATATTGAATTTTTTCACGTCTTCGGCGTTATGGCTGGCTATGGCCTGTCGCAGGTTAGCGTCCTTTAATAATACGATTATGGACTCCGCCATGGCCTGCGCGTCACCCGGCTCTACTAAAATCCCGTTTCTGCCGTCGCGTATTATATCTTTTTGTCCCCCTTCATTCGTGGCGACTATAGGAAGGTTACAAAACATCGCCTCAAGAAGGACGATTCCAAACGGCTCGTAAAGAGAAGGGAGGACATAAATATCGGATGCCGAAAGATACTGTAACTTTTTTTCTCCGAAAACCGCCCCCAGAAAGCTTACATATTCTGACACCTCAAGGTCCGCGGAAAGCTTCTCTAAAGCATGGCGCTCTGGCCCTTCGCCCATTAGCAAAAGACGGACATCGTATCCCTTCCCGCGGATCATGCCAAGGGCTCTTATCAAAATATCATAGCCTTTTCTTTTTATCAACCTCCCGACCGAAACGATAAAAAAACCGTCTTTTTTCATCGAGAGTTCTTCCCGGCGCACTGAAACAGGCCGCGTTTCGACAATGCCTAACGGTATTATGGCAATGTCTCTTGAGGGACGATAAAATTTATCGGCGTACTCCTTGGTGCTTCCCGACAGAGACACCGCCCTTGTCGCATTATTTATAACCGTTCTTACCGCCCATCTAAATACCGCAGAGCGATGAGGGGAAAACCTCTTACTCGGGTCGTAGATGTCGCCGCCGTAAAAGCTCACCACGTTGGGTGTTTTAAAAATACGGCTAAGGACCAGCCCTACCGGCCCTGTCGGCACGGCGAAATGCGTGTGTATAATATCGTACTTTTTTCTCATACACAAAAAAGCGCCTTTTATCGTTCCGCAGAACGGGAACGACAGCAGTGATACCATCGTCGCCGTATAAAGCGACGTTCTGCGCAATACGGGGATCCGGTATACGGTAAAATTATCGATCTCTTCTTTTCTTTTTAACCCTTTAAAATGCGTTGTCAGGACATCGACGTTGTGTTTTTTGGCTAATTCCCGCGCCAGATCACGGGTAAAAACCCCGCCACCCCCGCCCAAGGGCGGAAATTCATAATTGATGATCAGTATATTCATAGGCGTCCCTGTCTTCCGAAGGTCCTAAAATAATGATAAGAAGGATATACCGCGCAGATCGATATAAGGTCAAGAACGGGCTTTATGAAAAAACTGAGTCCAAATCTTTTGCTCCTCTTATATGATACTATACTGTTAAGCAAAAAATAAACCAGACCCGGCAACAGCGATAGAATAAAAACATATGATTTCCTAAAAAAAACGGAAACAATCAATACGAACCCATAAAGAAGAGGGAAATGGATATTTAGAAGGAATACATCCGGCGCAAACGGATACTTTTTTGCAAAATCGCCTCTCCCTCTGGAGCTTTCGATAAGTGATTTGACTAGTCCGCGCAATGTCGTGGGATGACGGTGATAAATTATGGCATCGGGCTGGAATACTATCTTGTACCCCAATCCGAGTACCTGATAGCAAAGATCTTTATCCTCCCCTCCGTATGCGTTAAAGACAGCGGTGTCAAACCCCTGCGGGACGAGTCTTTTTCTTACAGCCAGATTGCAACTGGGATATCCCCTGACATATCTTTTTCTCCCATAGCGGGGGTACGTCAAAAAAAGAGACACGGCCAAATATTGCGAGATAAGGTTACCTTCTTCAAAAGGAAATATCGCCCCGCCTACCGCTCCGACGCCTCTGTCGCTGAATGGTTCCGTAATACGGCGCAACCACCCATCTGTAACACGCCCATCCGAGTCAAGGAAAACCAGGATATCACCTTTCGCGTGTCTTATGCCCTTATTTCGCGCAAATGAGCGCCCATTTTTATCTTCTGTTAAATAAATCACCTCCGGATACCGGCTTACGACGTCTCTCGTATTATCGGTAGAATTGTTGTCGACTACGATGGTTTCAAAATCCTCCCTCGGACAGTCGGTGGCCCTCAGGGATTCGAGGCAGTCAGCGAGGTTTTTGGCATCGTTGTACGAGGCGATTATTATCGAGTATTTTCTCATCTTTACTAACCGGGTGGCCGGTTTACAAAGTTAAATGCCAAGTTTTTTTCCAGCGCCCTCACAGCGGACTGTCTAACAATCTGCCGTACTCCTTGCGCCGTTCACAGAGTGACATAAACAGCTGTGCCTTTCTTTGCTTTGAAATATTCTTTGGCGCTTCCTCTATTGACAGAAACTTCCAATAGACCAAAACTGCCGAAGACAGCCAGGGGCTTGCCAGGCTTGACCTGTTGGTAAGATTTAGCTATAGAATGCAATCTTCCGCCTTTTATTTCTATTTTAAATCTCTTCTCCCGTTTGAAGCTCCGCGGCCTTACAGCCATGACTTTTGATTTTACATGGTCTTGCCGCTTGGAGGAACTCTGAACCGTCCATCCATAAGGCGCGGCTGTTTCGCGGGTAAATCGCTGAAATGAGTCCTTGTCTATATCGGTCACTAAATTGCCGAATCTATCTATGTATATAACCGTACCTTTCAGGATATTTCTTCCGGTATTGGGCCTTGGCATGACAAGCTTTTTTACGCGAGCGAGGTTTCTGCCAAATAGATGCATATTTTTGCCCCTGGAAAGGTATGCCGCTGCAGGCGCGAATATATCGCGGCCGTGAAAGGTGTCGGATACGGGTC
>MHFD01000078.1:34047-44473 GCA_001804045.1 Omnitrophica bacterium RBG_13_46_9 | reverse complement strand
TCAATCGCCGTAATGCCTTTGACGCCGTCATCGCCGGCGGCAAGGCTTAAAACGCCGTTATCCGGCCCGACAAAGAAGTAATTTCTGCTTCGGATTATAATCGGATTGCGCCCGGATCCCACGCCGGGATCTATCACGACAAGAAAAATGGTGCCTTTCGGGAAATATCTGTAGGAGTTTTTGAGTAAAAACGCCGCTCTGAATGTATCTTGGGGACTTATGTGATGCGATATGTCTACGAGATTGACACGGGGGGATATCCGAAGAATAACACCCTTCATCACCCCTACAAAATTATCGTCATAACTGAAATCCGTAAGAAGCGCTATTGTCTTCATACTCATATCTTGAAAAATCACACCGAATAAATCATAAAGGAAGCCAAAAGTCGCTTTTCAATGGTCGCCCCGCCCGATGCGCGGAATAAAGAAGCCCAAACCACTAAAAGCATGTCTTGTACTCTTATCCTTTTTGCCTTTTATGACTACTTTTTCTATGTAATAAACTTACGGACAGACTGTGTGAAAATAAGAAAATTTGGCAGGTGTTTGAGACTTTCAATATAAATATACCGAACTACCGGGCATCTCAGAAAAATTTTCTTGTTCTCTGTGAAGCCGTGACAATGGGAAAAAAACTGTTGTTGTAAAATATGTTTCCTCTGTTAACGATCTCTTCTGTCAAGCTTTTATAATCCTCGGCGCCTCTGGATTGGGGGGCATACTCAAAAATACTCTGCCCGGTTATCGGCGCTTCATTAAACTTGGAATAAACCCTGATTACTGAGCTGAACACCTTATCGCCGAAATGTTCCTTCACTAAGTCCATGCAATGCTTGGTCATCTTGAGTCTCATATCTGCCATTGTGAAAAGTATTCCAAGCATCTTCAGTGAAGGATTCAGCTCGGTCCTTGTCCTGTCAAGCGAGACCTTAAGCTGTTTAAGCCCTTCTAACGAAAGATACTTCGGCTGCAACGGTATTATCAACTCATCGGAAGCGGTAAGCGCATTCACGGGTAGAAGGCTTAAGGAAGGCGGGCAGTCGATAACGATATAATCATACCTATCTTTGACCGACGAGAGCTTCTCTTTCAGCCTGTACTGCTTATTCGGCTTATCGGCCAAATTTATGTCGGTATTAGACAGGGAGACCTGGGCCGGCGCTATATGCAGATTTTCTATCTCGGTTGATAGGATAATATCACCTAAGCTGACCGCTTCTTTCAGGAGAACGTCATACATGGATTGCTCTAAAGACAGCGGATCTATCCCTAAATATAAAGTTGCGTTTGCCTGGGGTTCCATATCCACGATCAACGTCTTATAACCCAAACGGGCCAGGTAGGCCGAGATATTTATTACCGAGGTCGTCTTTCCCGTTCCGCCTTTCTGGTTTACTACACTTATAACTCTGGACATATATGCACCCCTTTTCGTAAAATATAGATTCTTTTATTTAAAAAGGTCTTTCTCTTCTTTATTTGTTTTATTCGCCAAAAATTTCTTAAGGTCGCGCGGTTCAAAACCCGCATCTTTTTTTATCTCTGCCGGGGCCGATGGCGCCTTGGCTTGGGGCGGGTTGATCTTTACCTCGGTAGTGATCCTGCGCACGACAAACGTAAGAAAAATAACCGACAATCCCAGCACGCTTGTCATAAACAGTCTGCGCTTCTTCAGAAGTTTTTCCTCCATGTTTTGGAGCTTACTCTTCTGTTTTACGGCGTCTGTCTTAAATGACTCCAGGCTTCTAATCTGTCCTTCCAGCTTTAATATCGCCTCTTCTTTGGATTTCCTAAAGTTTATGTCTTCGCTTTCCGGGTATTCTTGCGTATCTTTTACGGTCGGCTCGGTGGCTTCGGCAGCCATAACGGATTCCATGTTTGGGGGTTCTTCCTGCGCCGAATCGAGTTTTTTCCCTGACGAGATCGCTGTATCCCGATAAGTTTCCGTTTTATAAAAAGCCTCTTTGGACGGAACTTCCTGGGGTGAGGCAATCATCACTATATCGTTAATATTAATTATCGAATTTTTTTCCACAATAGAGGCCTCCGACATCTTTCCCATGACTGTCTTTATGAAAGCCGTGGCTATATATTTCGAATCTTTGTAGACCTTGACAAAATCCCCTTCCTTAATTTCATTGCGGCCAAGACTTACAAAAATAAATTCTCCGTTCTCGCTTACATACAGGACGGCCCCCACTTTATTTGACTGGGCTTTAGAAATGTTTTGAAGCATGAGAACAAACAATATAATCAATACCGATATCAGAAAAAGTGCAGGGCGAAATACCCCTCTATTTTTGTTTGAAGCCGTCATTCCCTTTTCTCCTTTCTTTGTATGCCTAAGCGGATTTCATACTTCAGTCAGTTGTTTATCTTTTGTTTATCTCGCTCCTGTAGTCTGCATAAATCCGTTTTTAAATCTTTTTGGAAATCTCTTTAAATACCGGCTTTAACTTATCGCAACATGGGCTGCTATAATAGCCGCTCCTTTTCCTGAACCGTCTTTAGTCAAGCTTAGCTTGACAGGTGACGCTTTCCATTTTATTCCTCCGGCCGATACGGCGCCTGTCTGAGGGGCAGATGGGGATTTGTATCCGTAACAGGAGTTGCCGGCGGCCTTCGGTTTGGATCCGGCTTTGTCAAGAACGTAAAAAATTTCTTCAAGCGTTTCTTTTATCCTGCCTGAAAATCCGGGATGCTTTTCGTACAACGAACCATCGATAGCGATGGTGTGCCTTCTGGAAATCTGAGGGTCGATTTTGGTTACCACGGAAGCCATGACTGCCGCGCTGATCCGCGCAGCACGCGTCGATATTACGCTACACAGTTTTTTCAGAAACGCCCTATCGCCGTACTCTGAATCTGCAATACCCCAACTTCTCAACAGCATATCTATTTTGGATAAATGTTTTGACTTATCGCTTTCGATAATTGAGATATATTCCGACGTAAAATTTTTGGCTTTATTGAAAACGGCATGGCCCCGACCGGCGAAAAGACTCTTATCTTTTATCGAGTCTTTTATGACAAGTCTTGCCAGTTCGCCCAAATACATACCCGAAACCTTCTTCTCCAAAAGCTGCTCGCCTGGGTTCTCCGAACAGCCGTCCAGTTCTCTGTCATAAGGCGTAAGGCGAAGTTTATTAAAATTACCCCACTCTATGTTGACCAGCATCTCTCCGGACGAGGTACCGGGCCCCCTCCACTTCAATATATTAGAAAGTCGTTCGCAATAACACGCATTTGTACCGGTCCCGATTATCACGCCGACATCGCAATCAGGGTCTTCGTAGCTTTTGGTGACAAGCGTGCCGACGGCATCATTCACAATGGCAACGACTTTCGTATTTCCAAGCCCCTTTTCTGCTAGAGATTCGTTCAACAGCTTAACTACGTCCCTTCCCTCCACGCCATTGGCACTAAACCCCTTGGTCCAGCGGGCAAGCACGCCGGAGTCGATACTCCTATTTTCTACGGGAAACGAGAATGCAAAACCGATATCGTGCTTTTCGCCTGTAGGTATATTATGCTCATCCATAAATACTTTTATACAACCGGCTAAAAAAGCGAAAAGCCCCCTGCCTTCCCCGGTAATATGCTCCTTTTTAAGAACAAATCTCTTTACTAAAGGGGCGCGGGTAATCCTTTTTCCTTTTAACTTAAGCAATAATACCCGAAAATTTGTCCCACCAAGGTCGAGAGCCAGAAAATCGCCTTTTTCCGTGCCTTTGGGCCTTTCCGCGCATGTCGGGATCATCTTCAGCGAACTTCCGCATCCGGAAAGCCCCTTTCTCATCTCAGAATGGAACTCTCTAATAATTTTTTTTATTTCGCCGAGAGGGACATCGAACATGCGTTCTATATATATAAGCTTTTTGTCGTTCCGCAAGACCTTATGCGAAACTCCATTGTCTTTTAGCATATTTCGCTCTGCCCGCTATCAATCTTTGACTCCCGGCTCTCAGTTCTCAACAGCTGACAGCTGATGGCTGATCGTTGGTCGCGTTCTCTTATTGGGACATTCGCCCGTCCAACAATACAGACACAATTTCTCCTTTGGCAGCCCGATCGCATTTACCATATCATCCACGGTCTGGTACCGTAGGGTGGTAACCTCCAGATCCCTGGCGATCCAGTCCACCATCTTTTTATATTTTTGGGAATTGTGGTCTATATACTCTGAAACGTCATCCAGATCTTTCCCTTCCAAATCACGGATGGCCTTCCGTGCCGCAAGCTCATTGATGCTTCGAGTGGAAAAATTAAATTTGCATGGGAACATAAGCGGCGGGCAGGCGGGTCTTATGTGTATTTCCCTGGCGCCGGCATCCCATAACTTTTTTACGGTAAAATTCTTGAGCTGCGTCCCCCTGACGATAGAATCTTCGCAAATCACGATTCTGTTGCCGTTGATTATCTCCTTGATTGCTATAAGTTTCATCTTGGCTATCAAATCGCGCGTTTCCTGAGACGGCGGCGTGTAGCTTCTGCCGTATCCCGGGGTGTACTTCACCAGCGGTCTCCTGTACGGTTTTTTCGATTCCATGGCGTATCCCAACGCATGCGCTATCCCGGAATCGGGCACGCCTGAGACTAAATCCACTTCGATGTCCCGATCGCGTCTTGCCAGATTGCGGCCGCACCTCTCCCTGACAGTCTCCGTATTAATACCTTCATAACTTGAGGCTGGAAAACCGGTATATATCCATAAAAATGTGCAGATCTGATTCGTCTTGTTGCCTGGTTTCCTAGACACTACTCCTCTCTCATTTATGAGAACTATCTCGCCGGGCTCGAGGAACTTCACTATTTCAAAGTCGTTGTTCGGGAAAGCGCTGGTCTCCGAAGTTACGGCATAGGCAATGCCCGGGGCATCGGCTATGGGAGAAGCGGATTTTCCAAGAGGGGCGGTACCATGGCGGTTCCCTATCACTAGAGGCGTGTAACCGAATTTATCTCTCGCGGCATATATACCGTCTCTATGCAATAATAAAAGCGAGCACGACCCCTCTATCGCCTCAAACATCTTCTCGATGCCGTCTATTATATCTTCGCCCTGGCTGATTAACTTGGCTATCAGCTCTGTCGCGTTGACATCGCCTTTGCTCACCTCACTGAACGATATCCCTTTTTCCAGAAGGCCTGCGACCATGTCCTGACTGTTTTCGATTATTCCATTGGTCACTATACAGAACGGCCCAAATTTGGAGTTTAGATAAATGGGCTGCTCATCAAGGGCGCTGATAACACCTATGCCTTTATTGCCCTTCATCTTTTTGTAATCTTCGTAAAACTTGGATTTAAACTGAGTCTGGCTTATATCGTGTATATGACGCACAAAATATTTTTCCAGAACAGCCATCCCCCCGTATTGGGTCCCGAGATGGGAATGATAGTCGGTCCCGTGGAAAAGCAATTCTGCGCAGTCCCCCTCAGAAACCACCCCAAAAATCCCGCTCACCGTACACCTCCGTTAATTTTTGTTGAATACCGGCGTCTTGCATCTCTTGTGTTCCGAATACGCCATCATCTTATTTACTTTGAGCAAATTTCTTTTATCGACGCCTTTGGTCTGTTCATTTTCGACAGCAGTGATGATCTTATCGAGCTCGTCATAGGTGATGTCCATCTCTCCTTCGTCTGTCTGGCCCGGCCACAAGCCTGCGGAAGGAGGCCTATCTATTATCTCATGGGGAATACTCAAGCTCCTGGCCAATACCCTTACCTCGGTTTTCAGTAATCCCCCGAGGGGCAAAATATCGACGCCTCCGTCGCCGTGCTTCGTAAAATAACCTACGGCAAGCTCGCTCTTATTTCCGGTCCCTACTACCAGATAGTCTAAGATATTAGCAAAATAGTATAAAACCGCCATCCTTAAACGCGGTTTCAGATTGGACTTTGCCAGATGACCCGCTTTTGGATATATTTTGACAAGCGCGTCAAATATCCTGTCAAGCACCACTTTTTTTGTTTTTACTCCGAACTTCTTGGCTACCTTTAACGCAAGCTCCACGTCACGCGGGGCGCTTTTGCACGGAAGTATCAAACCCAAGGCATTTTCGCCTACGGCCAGTTTGGAAAGAGCGCATACGACAGCCGAATCGATGCCTCCGCTTAAACCAAAAACCAGCCCTTTTTTATCCGATTTCTTAACCTGAGTCCTTATCCAATTTACTATCTGTTTATGCAGTTCCACTCTTTCCTCTTCGATAAGAGATATAAAATCAGCTTCTTTCGGGCTATATAATCTATATGTACTAATTATACTCTATTATTGGGTTTTTTTGAATTAAAATCTGCAAATACCCCACAAAAACCATTGTCTGCCTGGGTAATACAAAGGAAGCCGCTATCTAGCTTGTATTTTTTTTACAACTTCAGGAATCGCCTGGTTATTCCGCAAGTGCGCACTACGGTTCCAGCCAATGAGCAATAAAACGTTCTATCCGGCCAAGAAGGATGAAAGTTATGCCTAAGAACGATATTTTTACTATATCTGATATTGCAATTATCGCTGCGGAGCCGAATATGCCTGTCACCGACAATAAACCCGCAACGCCCCTCTTGGCTGCAGGATGCGCATCGGCGCTTCGGGGTAAAACACAATACCGTTAATTCATGTTCGGCGATCCGCTATCTTTCCAAAATTTCCGGCACGATACGGCAACACAAATAAATATATGACCTGCTATACTCGACCGGCTTTTAAATGCTCGACATACCCTTCGGCTGAAAACGCAGCGGTCGCGCCATCGCCGCACGCAGTAACAATCTGGCGCAAAAGTTTCTTTCTTGCATCTCCGCATGCAAATATACCGTCTCTTGAAGTCTTCATGTCATGATCCGTGATTACGTAGCCCCATTCATCAAGCTTTACAATCCCTTTAAGGAAACTCGTATTTGGCGTATATCCTATAAAAACAAAAACTCCCTCACAGGAAAGATCTGACTCTCTCCCATCCTTTAAATTCTTTATTTTAAGCGCCTCGACTTTATCGCTACCTAAAATCTCGCTCGCTACGCAGTCCCACAAGACTTCTATTTTTTTATTCGCGAAAGCTCTTTCCTGCAAGATCTTTGTCGCGCGTAAACGATCCCGGCGATGCACCAGGGTGACCCTATCGGCGAATTTCGTCAAAAATAGCGCCTCCTCCACCGCGGTATCGCCCCCTCCTATAACGGCGATATTCTTATTACTGAAAAAGGCGCCATCGCAAACCGCGCAATAAGAAACGCCTTTACCCTTGAGTCTATCCTCTCCGGGCAGATCCAATTTTTTCGGTCTTGCGCCTGTTGCGATAATTACAGAAAGCGACAGGAACTCCTCCCGCTCCGACTCTATGCGCCAGGCAATACTATCGTCCCATTTACGCCCTTCAACGCCTTTTACATCGCCGGTTTTAAATTCAGTCCCGAAATTTTCCGCCTGTTTTTTAAACCTTTCTATAAGCTCAAAACCGTTTAGCCCTTCCGTAAACCCTGGGTAATTCTCTATATCGCTTGTGGTAACGGCCTGCCCGGGAGTGGCAATACTTTCTATCAAAAGCGTTTTCATCCTGGCTCTCGAAGCGTATATAGCCGCCGTAAGGCCTGCGGGGCCACCGCCGATAATGACGACATCGTAGGTCATCTTATCCATTTTAAAAATCACTCCCATGTTTCGGTTTGTCGTTCTTGATCATGGCTTCGGGATCTTTCAGATACATCCCTCACTAATAAAAGCGGGAATACGATATCGCTGATACAGCACGGTATCCAGACTGCGATAAAAAGGAAAAAGAAAATAGCCATATATAAAAACCAGCTTAATCTCCCGCCGAGAGACATCATTATATGAAACAGTGACGCCCATGTGCTTAATAAAACGTGGGCGGCGTGCGGGAATTTTGTCGCCGGTCTTAAAGCTGCTATGGCGATGCCTATCACCGCCAGAGGATTGACCAGCCACCATTCTTCGATGAAACCTATATGGATACCTCTATTCGGCATTCCCAAGAGGGACTCACCCAAATAGGGAATCAATGAATCGCTTATCGTAGCTATGCCTACCGATCCCACATATCCTATTATGAGCAAAATCCCAAAATTCCATCTATGCCTACCGTCCGCATATCTATAGAACCCGTACATAGAGGCGGTGACAAGCGCGCTTAGCATGACATGTAACGGATGGAGCGTATAAAAAATCTTGTAAGAAATATTGGCGGGCAGCCTTTTGAAGAATATCATGATTATTATCCCCGTAAAGGCCCCGAAAATAGTGAAAGGGGCATGATGTCTTAACTCTTCAAAAATCCGTTTTAACATATATTGTCTACACCGCCTCTCAGATAAATGGCATTATACTTTCGATTCGGCTTTTCAATAAAGAAAAGAAAGAGGTCTTTACCTGAAGTTATAGTGCTTCCTGACCGCCTCTTTTATATCCCAGGTACAGTCAAGGCCCCTTGGAAAAGTGACGAAATCCCCAGCTCCGAAGTTCACGCTCTTGCCGTCTTTAGTCTTAACCGTAACCTTTCCTTTAAGGATATAACACATCTCTATCTCGTCGTAGTGCCAATCGAAGCGAGAGGCCTCTTTCTCCCATATAGGCCATGTTTTTACACCCATCTGTTTGACTTTTTCTTCCGGCAGTTTTTCGACCTTTATGTCCGCCATGTTAAACCCTCCTTTTTTCCTTTAGCTTTCATAAATAAAAACTTAAAAAAGCGATACGGAATATCTTGAGCGCATAGCGCCGAAACACGGCGACCCGCGCCTATCCGAGAGAATCGGCTTGCTTCTTAAGCTCTATAATCTTCGTAGATATGAACCTGTTCAGCTTCTTTCTTTCTATACAACCTTTTATTTTATTATTCTCGTCTACTACAGGCAAATATTCCAGATCATATCTATTTATAATGTCTCTCACTTCGGACATCGGCGTATCGCCGGAAGCGGTGGCTATTACCGGTGTCATCAAATCGTTGGCCAAAATAAGACCACCCACGTCGGTCTCCAAAAATGTCTGTTTTATGCCCTCAACGGTCACTATGCCACGCAATTCTCCGCTTCTGTTGGTTACGGAATAATATAAATTGTCATCCTCGCTAAAAATTCGCAGAATATCGCCCAGAGGCATGTCCTCATATATGAGCGGCAGGTCCTTATCCATAAGGTCCCGCGCCGTGCTTTTCTGTATTATATCTTCTTCTGTTATGTTAAGCCCTGCTTCGCCTGCTTTTACTACGGCGAGTTTGGTAAATGGGGGGCCTATAATTTGCGTAGCAAGCGTCGTGGCTGTGATAATCATCATCAGCATATTCCCCAAGTTGCTTGAAAAATGCTGGGCGGCCAATATAGACAGACCTATGGCAACACCGGCCTGGCTAAAAAGTGAGAACGGCAGATATTTTAAAACCACAACCGGCGCTCTGGATAAGCGCGCCCCTATATGCGCCCCTACCATCTTGCCGGTCATGCCGCACAAAAGATAAACTAAAACCAGAGATAGAATAGGCAATGACATATGGCTCAATTTTAATTTCGCACCGATTAGAACAAAGAAAAGCACATAGATAGGAGGCGTAAAACCTTCAACCAGGGCAAAGATCTCCTTACTCTTATTGGGCACAAAGTTGACAACCACAACCCCTAATGCCATAACGGCCATAAGCATGCTGACATCCGCGGCCAAAGACAGGCCTGTAGCAAAAAGCACTGTGCCTATGGAAAATACGAGTATCCTTTCCTTCTCCGTATATCTTCTGATCATCCCGCATAAAACCAACCCGAACAAAACCCCTATGACTATAGCCCCTCCCATATGATAAACCGTATAAAAAACATCTGTCATTATCCCAGCGCTTCTTTTGCCGATTAATATATCGGCCATGCTGGATGCGACCGCAAAGAGCACTAACGCCAGGCCGTCATCCAGGGCAACGATACCCAGTATGTTTGTGGTAAGGGGCCCCCGCGTCTTATATTCCTTAAGCACAAAACTTGTCGTAGCCGGGTCTGTCGCTGAGGCGATAGAGCCTAGCAAAAGCGCAAGCGCCCAGACAAAAGGCGCTGCGCCAAATAATACAGTTCCGACGATGCCTATGGAAACGGTTACCAGTAAAAAAGGCGTGATCCCCTCGCAAAGCAGTATATACAAAAAATGTTTTCCATATTTTGAAAAAACCTCTTTCTTTAATTCGCCTCCCACCATAAAACCTATGAGTCCCAAAGCAAAATAATTAAACGGCCTTAACGTCTCGATGATAGTATCGTTGACTATTCTAAGACCGGATTGGCCTATTAATATTCCGATTATAACGTAGCCCACCACTTGAGGAATGCGAAATTTCTGGAAGAGCCGGCCGCCTATAGTGCCGCCGAATAAAGCAAGACCTAAAAGCAAAAGCACATTTAGATGCACGATGGGAATTTTAGCT
>MHFD01000078.1:29936-33990 GCA_001804045.1 Omnitrophica bacterium RBG_13_46_9 | reverse complement strand
TTGCAATGTTGCTACCGGCAACGCCGCGGGCTTATGGTTCGACTTTGCTCACCATCCTTCGAGCTATTCTTCGAACCATCCTCGAGCTTGTCGAAGGACACCTGCGTATTCTTTCTTTTTGCTCCGCCGAAGCGGAATTTGTCGCGCTATCCATCCCCAATGGGAAACTCCCAGCCTTGCCGGCAAAGGCAGGCGCGAAGGCGGGTTAATGCCAAGGAATCTTTGCCAAACTTCTTTAAGTGATTTTAATTTATATTACGGTGTGAGTCTAGTTTTGTCAAGCATAAAAGTCAGACACAGTCTATCCATTTTTTCTCACTTTATATTGTTTTAACTACTTACGGCAGAATAGACTACCGCACATACCATTTTGCAAGACAAAATATTACCTTTATAGTGTTATGCGTAAGTTGAGGCATATAAATGGGTAATGCGAAATGAAACACATCCTAGCATATGCGCGGCAGCTGGTCGGACTCGAGTGGGAGTAAAATACGGCTTGAGCCTATTTCGGTCTTTAAATGTACCTCTTTTTTATGCGCGGTTACCGTTTCTCCTATAACGCGCGCATTCTTGCCTATGGCTTTTTTTACCTTGGCAGCGTCTTTCTTACTCACGAAACATAAAAATTTCCCCTCATTTGCGACATAGAGAGGATCGAACCCCAGTATATCGCATATCTTTTTTACACCTGGCTTTATGGGTATATCTTTTTCATAAATCTCTATGCCAAGATTTGAGCTTCTAGCTATTTCGTTCAATGTACCCGCTAATCCGCCCCTGGTAGGATCGCGCATGATACTGATAGTATCTGAAATAGCCACGCACCTTCCCGTCTCAAAATTCAGATTCCGGCAATCGCTCTTGATACCTGATGCAAATCCGAGCTTTTCCCTCGCATTCAGGACAGCCATTCCGTGTTCGGCTATCGAGCCGTTTATGAGTATTAAATCCCCTTCTTTTGCCTTAGCGCCGATCTTTCTCCTTAAATCCTCTATAACGCCTATCCCGGAAGTGTTTATAAATATCTTATCCGCCGAACCTTTTTCTACGACTTTTATGTCGCCCGTGACTACCCTGACTCTGGCTCTCCTCGACGCCTCGGCTATAGAGCGGGTTATCCTATCAAGAATAGATAACTCCAACCCCTCCTCAATGATAAAAGCGAGGGATATATAAAGCGGTCTTGCGCCTCTCATGGATATATCGTTGACAGTTCCGAAAACCGCGAGCCTGCCTATATCACCTCCTGGAAAAAATAGCGGCTTTACGACGTATGAATCGGTCGTAAAAGCGATCCTATTCTTTCCGAGTTTCAGTTCGGCCGCATCCGCCATCTCGTCCAGTATACTGTTGGAGAACTCAAGACACAACCTGTCTATGAGTTCATGCATCAATCTGCCGCCATTGCCGTGGGCTAGTGTTATTCTGTCCATATATTTCAATCCGTTTCAACTAGTTCCAATAATCGGAGGTTTCTTAAGGTTTCTTGATGTTGCTTGATGTTTCTTAAGGTTGCTTTTTCGTATTGCAACTTCCCGAAACACGGCTACTTTGTCATTGCAGGTATTTTCAACGCGCGCCGTGGCAATCTCTTTCGTTTGGGATTGCCCTACAGAAATTCTTGCTCGCTGGAAGCGAGTAGGAATTTCTATAGGACTGTCCCATACAATTCCTTGAATTGCGTGGGGCTTCAATGCGCTTAGTAGGACAAGGCATTTCGCAATGACGCGCTTTTTTGTCGATGACCCGAGCTTGAATCGTCTTACGTCCTACGTCCCACGTCCTACGTACGTGCTATATCGAATTGTACCACGTCCCACATAACAAGTATCCCTACAACCTACGAGCTAAGAGCTATGAGCCAAGAGCTGCCACCTACGAGCTAAGAGCTTAACTACGCGTCTCCGTATTTATAATAAGCGGCGCACGTCCCTTCGGATGAGACCATGCATGGGCCGACGGGATTCTCAGGCCTGCATGTTTTTTTAAATAATTTACAGTCCTCTGGGGATTTTAACCCCTGGAGCACCTCTGCGCAGAGACATCCTTTCTTCTTTTGTATCGCGGGCAGCTTTACGTCAAACTCTTTCTCACCGTCAAACTCCCTGAATTCCTTCTTCAATTTTAACCCGCTTTTCCTGATCACGCCAAGGCCCCGCCATTCGCAATCACTGGTCTTGAAAACTGAGCCAATGATTTTTTTCGCAAGCCTGTTTCCGTCTTTTCTGACAGCCCTTCTATACGCTATTTCCACTTTTGAGGTCCCCATCCTTACCTGTTTTGTTAAATTACCTATACCTTCGAAAATATCAGCAGCCTCAAATCCTGTTATCACACACGGTTTACGGTAGCGTTTCGCCACTTTCTCATAGGGTATGCTCCCTGTGATGACGCTTACGTGGCCCGGGCATATAAAACCGTCTATTTTTAGTTTTTTTGATCTGGCAATGGCCTCAAGCGCCGGAAAGATGAGTTTAAAATTCGACAATACGAAAAAGTTGCTTATCTTCTTTTTTTTCGCTTCCAATATCGTCGCCGCAACGGTAGGAGAAGTAGTCTCAAAACCGACGCCCATAAAGACCACTTTCTTTCCGGGGTTATTTCCCGCTATGTCAAGCGCATCTCTACACGAATACACGACTCTGACATCGCAGCCGTCTCTTCTTGTGTCTTCCAGGCTGGCCTTGGTGCCGGGGACACGCATCATATCGCCGAAAGTGGTCATTATCACGCCTTTCGTCCGGGCCACTTCTATCGCCCTGTCGATATCGCCCTGAGAGGTCACGCATACAGGGCAACCCGGTCCCGATACAAGCTCTATCCACCCCGGCAGCATCTTCTTTATACCAGCCTTGGCTATAGCCATCGTGTGCGTCCCGCAGACTTCCATTAATTTGATGTTAGCTTTTTTCATATATAAATTCGAAATTCTAAACGCCTGCTTTACTTATTTTCCGCCGAAGGCGGATCCCTGCCTGACGGCAGGCAGGCGCTTCAGGCGGAGAATTTTTGTCATTAGGATTTGTTTCGGATTTCGATATTCGGATTTCGGATTTAAGGCTTATAGTCCTTGGTTACATTTTTTAACTCCTCCAAAGCCGCCAATGTCTCTTCCGCCTCGGCCTTCTTGACCTTTCCGATAGCGAACCCCGCATGTACCAGAACATGGTCACCTTTCTTAACGCCATACAATATCCCCAGCGAAATCCTCTTTTGGACGCCGCCGAAATCCACAACGGCCTCTTTTCCCTCTACGGTCTTTACTCTCGCCGGCACCGCCAAGCACATATCCTACCTCGTATCAGCCTTAAAATCCGACGCATCAATCCGTTTCAATGAGTTTCTTCCTATGAGCTATTAGCTATGAGCCATAAGCCATCAAGTCTATGGATTTCAACTGTATTTCAATCGTATTTCCATCGTGATTTGTTTCAACAAGTTTCAATGAGTATCAATTCTTCGTCATTGCGCGAGGCGCCGTATATTTTTATTACGCGCCGTGGCAATCTCAAACGAATGGGATTGCCACCCCTCATGGCCTATATATCTTATTGCAGTATTCGGGACTTCCTTCGGTCAAGCTACGCTCAACTATATGCAGGGTCGCTCGCAATGACACGAGCTCAAATCGTCCGTCGTCCGAGCGACCGAAGGGAGCGATCGTCCTTTCGTCCATCGTGACGAGCAAATAGTTAATATCTCTACGAGCTAGAAAGGGCTACGAAATACTGCCCCAACGATATATTATAGTCGTTTACGGGCGTTCTATCATTTGTAAAGACATTGAACCCCGAAGAGAGCAACTTTTTGATTGTTTCGGTCTTTAGGTATCTATTTTGGAACACGCCGCCAGACAGAGCTATGTCTTTTATGTTTAGATTTTTTGATAACTTCCTGGCTGTCTCGGCAATGATCCCCGCCATGGAATTGTGGAATTTTGTCGCTATTAATGATATTCTTTTTCCGCCTTTGGCGTAAAGGTCCTTAAGCATACCTGAAAAAATAGGTTTTGCATCGATAATATATAGGCCGTCTTGTTTTGATATGTCAA
>MHFD01000078.1:24882-29910 GCA_001804045.1 Omnitrophica bacterium RBG_13_46_9 | reverse complement strand
ACGCCCTCTCTCCCCAGGATACTTAAAACCATCCTCCAGGGCTCGCGCACAACCATTTCTCCGCCGGGCATTTTTAAGTATTTTAAATGAGCCAGGCGTTCGAATCTAGTCTTATAGACTCCAAGGAACTCTCCACCCCATATGTTCCCGTCAGCGCCAAATCCCGTGCCGTCGAAAGAAACCCCGATAAGAGGCTTTCTTAAATCATGCTCCCCCATCACGCTGGCTATATGGGAGTGGTGATGCTGGACGGGGATCAAGTCATAGGCAATGGGTGACAGGCGATAGGTCTTGGCGAATATTGACGAGAAATAATTAGGATGCAGGTCATAGGCCAGGATATCTGGCCGATTTTTTTTTGCGGCTTTTATCACTTCTTTTTTAAAAATCCCGAAGTTTTCCGCAATGCTTAAGTCGCTTATGTCAGGCCCGAAACGCAAAAGCTCCCTTTCCGCAATAAGGAATCTATTCTTTATATCGGCTCCGAGCGCCAGTATCGTTTTTTTATTCATATTATATACGCTGTCTATTATACAGCTCCGGCCTGTCTCGCGGCGGACTGCGCAACGAAATCCGCGATTAACTTAAGCTCAGTCGATGTCAAAGGAAATGACTTCGATCCTCGATCCGAGAAAGAATACGATCTCAAGCCGCGCATTCTCCAGCAATGTCCCTTTCGCCAGAACCGAAAAAGTCTCTCTTAAGGAATCCTCCTTAACGCCTGTAAACTCACCGACCTTAAGCTTCACCTTAGATACGGATTTGCCGCCTTCTTTTTTGGCATGTTCGGATATGCCCTTTATTATCGGCTCTATTAGATGTGTCTCATGCACTACAGGCCTCCGCGATTAATTCTGATATTTCCGATAGTGTTTTTTTGACGCTGGGCGACATTCGAGCCCCCAAAGAAATGTTTTCGGGCTGGATCCCCAGCATATAAATATCAGCCCCTGTCCGGTTTTTAAGATATTCTATAAACATGCGGGGCGATATGTCATGCGTGGTAAACCCGCTTTTTTCTATTTCGGATGACTTTAAAATTTCGTACTCGCCCGGCTTTAAATCCAAATGCACCGCATCTACCAGTAAAACGGTATCCGGATTCTCGTTCGCGATCTTGCCGGTATAATTTTCGGGCGAGTTTCCAGCATCTATACATACCGCCTTCACGCTGCCCTCGATCTCGCCGACGAGCGCCGGCCCAAACCCGTCATCCCCCCGCATCTTATTGCCTATGCCTACGATCACGACCTTGCCTTTTAATATATCCTTAAACATGGGAATCGTCATCATAACCGAAGGTTTTTTAACGTTTCGGGAGGTTTCTTGAGTTTGCGGGAGGTTGCAGAAAAAATAGAAACCTTGAAAAACCTTCCGAAACCTAAAGAAACCTTTATTTAGTGGTTAGAGTAGTCTTTCTCCTGCAACGGGCGCAGAGAATCTTTACCCTATCGGAGCGCCCTCTGTCCTCTAGTGCGGATATGATATTCTCATCTATAATGCCTAGGGTTTTGAGGCGGGATAGATACAGGGTAGGGCTTGAATACGTCAATTCTCCTATTTTATCAGAAATCCATCTTAAGTGGTCTTTACACGCGACCGGCAAACCGCATATTTCGCAAAGTTGCAATTCCTTGTCGATATTCTCCTGTCCTTCGAGTTTTCTATCGAAGAAAGAAAGCTCCCACTCATTCGACAATCTAATCCCCTCATGGTCCGCGATACACGCCGCCTGGCACTGCCCGCAGAATATGCATGTGTCCGAGTAATGCACTATGGTCCTCTTAGGGGCAGGCTCATCGGTCTTATCCTTATGGGCAATCGCCCCTGCAGGACATACCTCTTCGCAAGCCAGGCACCCGACACATTTCTCCTTATCGAACTTAGGCTTTCCCCTAAAGTTCGGGTGGGGCGTATGAGTCACCTTGGGAAATTTAGACGTATAAGGCCCCTTTAAGAGCGCCTTTATCGCCTCTATAATTTCTCTTATTTTTGGTAATTTCATCTGGTTTTCCTATGAGCTAAGAGCTATGAGCTAAATTTCACCTTCTTTATCCTCAGCATATCTATCCACGACGCTGCCATCCCATAGTTTTATACCGGACCTGTGCGCGCTGCGGGCTATGGCATGAGCTGAAACCGGAGATGTAAGCACAAGGAATATTATGCACAAAAGAGATTTGATCCCCGGTGAGGTAAATCCGACTACGAGAAATGTGCCGAATAATATGCTGCACGTGCCTAACGTGACGCATTTGGTAGCGGCCTGCAGACGGTTGTATACATCCGGAAGCCGCACAAGCCCTATGCAACCGAATAGATCGAAGGCCAAGCCTACCGCTATGAACACAATACCTATAACGCTACTCATCGAATCCTCTTCCTTCCAAGTACTTAGAAAGCGCCAGTGTGCTTATGAAGCTCTGAAGGGCCCATGCTATCCCAATATCTATATACCACGAACGGCCCGTTGGGATGGTCAATATCGCACAGAGTCCTACAACCATAATACCCAAGATATCTATAGCTACGATCCTGTCGGCGCCCGTGGGCCCTCTCCACACTCTGTAGAGACATAGTACACACGACAAAAGTATGATATACAGCGCCCTGCCCAAAAACTTCAAATACGGAAGCCCGTGATAGAAAAGGAACGGCAGCGGCCGGATAATAATCAACACGACAATAGCCGCCAGTATTACCAATCCTATGAACCACCTTAAGGTCTTCATAAAATATTACTCAAATATCTTTTTTAGTATATTCTCGAAACGCTCTACTATAAGCTTCGTGGCAGACTCAATGTCTTTGACCTTAACGTCAATCCAGTGCACATACAAAATCCCTTTTTCCCTGTCAATATCGACGCTCAAGGTCCCGGGTGTCAATGTTATGGAATTTGCCAGAAACGTAAGCGCGGTATCCGCCTTAAGGCTTGTTTTAACCTTTACAATGCCCGGATTAATGGGAAGCCGGGGATGGATAACCCTGTATGCCACATCAATGTTCGCCTTAAAACATTCCCACAGGAATACGGGTATATAACTGGTGATAAAATACCAGTAGCGTAACGGATGCCTTAACACATACGGCCTCTGGATAAATAGATCTCCCGTCATATATGCCACAAAAATGGAAACAAAGACACCCACGACCAGATGCTGCCAATCAGGTACCCAGTTCAACAGCGACCATACAAGAAACGCCAAAATAAAAAGCACTATCTTACTTTTCAAAAATATCTCCTTTTGCGATAAGAGCGCTGTAACGCGTCCCCTCCGATAGGACATCCGAGGCCTTATCCAGAAAAGAATCCTTTATGCCGGAGAGAAGAAGAGCGCCTCCAAGCAAACATACAATCGCCAGCGCGCTCATAGACAACTTCATGAAAATCGGCACTTCTTTTATCCTGTTCCACTGTTCTTTCAATGTGCCCAGAAACGCGTATTTCATAACCTTCATAAAAGACGCCAGTGTCAGTAAGCTTGCTAAAACCGCCCAAAAAGCGTATCCTAACCTGCCGGCCTGAACGGCGGCAAGTATGATGATAAGCTTGCTCCAAAAACCGTTAAAAGGCGGGATTCCGGCTATCGACATCGAAGCAAAAAAGCTAGTGGTGCCGGTTACAGGCATCCTGCTTGCCAATCCCCCCATTCTCTGCAGGTCGCGCGTGCCTGTAGCATACTCAACCGCTCCCGAATTCAAGAAAAGTAACGATTTGAATATGGAGTGGTTAAAGAGATGGAATAAACCTCCCAAAATGCCAAGCGGTGTCCCCAGGCCAATGCCAAGAACCACATATCCGATCTGGCTTATGGAGTGATACGCCAGAAGTCGTTTGAAATCCCACTGTCCTATGGCAAGGAAAACCCCTACGACCATTGAAAGCGCGCCCATAAACATTAAAAGTGACGATACCGAAGATGTCATGCCGAGAACGTTGTAGAATATCCTGCATAATGCGTATATGCCCAGCGATTTTATCAATACTCCCGAAAGCATAGCGGATATCGGCGCGGGCGCGGAAGGATGGGCGTCGGGAAGCCACGCGTGAAACGGCACTAGAGCCGCTTTAAGGCCAAAGCCCATTATAAAAAGAACGCTTATCATTGAAACAATATTTTTGGGACCTTTTGCCAATATGACGCTTGCGATATCCGCCATATTAAGCGTGGATGTATACGCGTAAATAAGCACAATGCCAAGAAGAACAAAAAGGGAACCAACCGTGCTCATAACGGCATACTTGAACGCGGCCTCCAACTCATGGCGTTCCGTGCCGAAGGCGACGAGCGCATAACTTGCTACCGAAGCGATCTCAAGGAATACAAACAGGTTAAATATGTCTCCTGTAACCACCACGCCGTTCATGCCCGCCAACACAAGAAGGAACAATGTATAGAATTTCCATTTGGACGTAAATTTTTCCATATAATTTATTGCGTACACAGCGATTGCGCACGCTACCAGGTTAACTGTTACAAGCATGAATACCGTCAGGCCGTCCATAACCATGGCTATCCCTACGGGAGGCCTCCAGGCGCCAACGCTATAAATAAGCGTGCCGCTTATATTAACAACGCGAATCGCCAGAAGTGAAAAGATAAACGCTAAAAATGTTGTCACCGCCCCCAAAATATCCGGGATCCACCGAAGTTTCCTGCCGAGAATGGACGTCAGGAAGGCGCCGCTGAGCGGCAAAATCACAAAAACCGGTATTATATTGCTTTGAAGTGTCATCCTCTTAATTCTCTAATCTTTGTAATGTCGAACGTGCCGTATTTTTCGTATATCCTCATCGCGATACCTATCAAAAGTGCGGTGCTCGCAAGACCGATTACTATTGCGGTAAGCACAAGCGCCTGGGGAAGCGCATCAACCATATTAAGGACCTCCGTACCTGGAGAAAACATAGGCGACCTGCCTTCCATGCGGTATGCTATCAGGATAAAAAACAGGTTTACCGCGTATTCAGCTATAATAACGCCTACGATTATCTTTATAATATTGCGTTTTCGCAGGATGCAA
>MHFD01000078.1:23457-24868 GCA_001804045.1 Omnitrophica bacterium RBG_13_46_9 | reverse complement strand
GAATAACATAAGACAAAGTAGATACACCATCATGCATAAACTCCATATTCTGATCTGGCACGAACACCCAGGGCGTCTGCCTACTTCTCTTTTATATCTTTCGACAAAGTTCTGGGATGTTTTGGCCGTTCCGAAAAAGTCATTCTTTATTCTCCGATTCAAATCGCAAAAGAACCAGGGCTATGAATATCGCGAATAGTCCCGCCCCTACTTTTAGACTTATCGCTATATTGCAAAGCGGAATTATTCCAGCGCTGAATAATCTGAACGGCTCACCTTTTGATATGAAATTGAGGAAAAAGTAGCCGCTGGTAAATCCGAAGAGCGCTATTCCCAGAAAGAGTAGCGCGCCCATGCTTTCAAAAAAGAACGTTGCCGCTTTAGGCAGTTTGCCCAGAGCCACTTCCTTGCCATAAGCGAGCATAAGATGCACGAAAGAAAGAGCTATGATAACGCCGCCCGCAAAACCGCCTCCCGGCGAAACATGGCCGTGCGAGAGAATATAAATACCGTAAAGAAGTATGAGACCCACCGTAAGACGCGTAATCGTCTTTACTATAACCGTCATTCCCTGCTCGCGTTCCCTACTCATTCTCTTCCTTTACTGTTTCACCCGGTTTTTTTCTCCCGATTCTGCGCACAATTGCGAGGACCCCTATGACCGCCGTAAATAATACCGTAGCTTCGCCAAGCGTATCGTACGCCCTATAATCCAAAATAATAGAGGCCACAATATTAGCGGCTCCTGTCTTGGGTAATCCTTCTTTCAGATATGTGCTGGCAACCCTCATCGTAGGATAACCAAATTCGGGAATATCTTTAAGGCACTTCCATGCCGCAAACAGGAACACAGCGATAAAACCGATAGTCACAAGCGTGTTGAAAAGCCAGCGGCCGGATGTCGAAAACGGCAAATCCTTTTTAAGCGTAGCCCTGATTAAGATAATTAACGCCAGTATCTCGACTACAAGCTGCGTGATGGCCAAATCAGGCGCTTTCAATACCAGAAAGGCCATGGAAAGCCCAAGGCCCACCGCGCCGACAGCTACCACGGAAGAAAGCATGTCCTTTACCTCAATAGCTATGATCGCGCCGAGAATCATGAATATCAATAGAATATAAAGTTCCAACATGGTTTACTTCGCTATGATAAAAATGTAAAATAGAACCGCCATCCCCAAAAGGCACCAGGCAAGGTACGTAGGCAGAACCCCGTTATGTAGATAACGCAGGACGTTGTTGAAACCCAGTGTTATTTTAGTGCCTACATTGTATATATCAAACAATTTTCTCTCAGCCAATCGGTAAATAAAAGCGAGTACCCCCATATCTTTTATCGTATCGTAAAATTCCGTCCCAGAAATCCTCATATCCGGATTATCGTTCAAAAGTTCACCGCCGACAAATACCT
>MHFD01000078.1:10111-23418 GCA_001804045.1 Omnitrophica bacterium RBG_13_46_9 | reverse complement strand
ATATAAAACCTATCGCAAGTCCTATGAGTATTAGGACGGTCGCCAGACCGGGAGACCACACACCCGAAAACACCACGTACCGCCCCACGCTTGGCAGAACGAACATCTTGAGCGGTAATGCGTACGCGAATACGCCGAAAATAATGCATAGAAACGCGAGAATCACGGCAGGTATCCACATAGTAGGCGCGGTTTCAGCATGCTTCCTATTCTCAACCATTCCCAATCGACCTTGAGAGGGCTGTCCTAGAAATATCGCGTGCGCTAACTTCATGAAACTTGCCAGTGTCAGCGCGCTTCCGAACATAGCCGCCACAAGCCACAAAATCCAAAGATGCCCGCCGTTTTTAGCCGTATCTATAACACCCTGATAAACCATCCACTTTGAGGCAAATCCGTTAAACGGTGGAACGCCTGATATCGCGAATGACGCTATCAAAAATGTAACAAATGTAATAGGCATAACCTTGGCAAAACCGCCGAGCTTTTCAAGGTCTGTTGTCCCTGCCTTTTTTTCTACCGCCCCGCCTGACATAAAGAGGCACGACTTATATATGGCGTGGTTGAGCATATGGAATATTCCACCCGCTATACCTATGGGATTACCTGTACCGATTCCGAGGACCATGTACCCTACCTGGCTTACCGCGTGATACCCTAAAAGTCTCTTTAGGTCATGTTGTATAAGCGCCATCATGACCGCCGCAATAATAGTAACACTACCCACGGCCATCAGCATATTATTCATGCCTGTATCCATACGGAACATATATAAAGATATCCTTGCAAGAAAATATATCCCCAGTAGTTTGTCCAGTGAAGCGGGCAAATACGCGGTTACAGGCGTCGGCGCGTCTTCGGCGACATCCGGAACCCATGTATGAAAAGGCATGGCGCCTGCCTTGGCAAACGCGCCTGCGGCAAGACAAAGATATGCCCAGACCGCCGGTTTGGAATCAAACGCTATGCTCATCTTATCCATTTGGAAGGTTCCTGTAAGCTTCCACATGAACGCCATCCCCAGGATCATGAACGCGTCTGTCCCGCCGATTATGATAAAAGACTTTTTAGCCGTATACGAGGCCCGCTCTTTTTCTCCGAAACCGACCAGAAGATATAGCAAAAGGCCCAAAAATCCCCAGAATACCATAAATAAAATCAGGTTGTTGGAATAGACAACCCCCAGAGACGCAACCGTTGTAAGTAAAATATAGGAGTAATAGCGGATGAGTCCGACTCTCCCGCGCATAAAACTGGAAGAATAGACCATAATCAATAAGGAAAAAAATACTATGAATATTCCCACAAAATTGGACAAATTGTCGGATTTAAAAAATTCTGGGTTCATTATTTTCCCTTGTATACCCTCGCTATAGCCGTGCAGTGACGGGCGATATTCCCTGTAAAATCAAGCATGTCAAAATACATATTCGCCGCGCGCGGTTCGCAAATCCCGTCTGTCAGGCGCTTAAGATGCTCTGTCCTATATTTCTCGATCGTCTCCTTGATATCATCGCCGTTACTCAGTATCATCTCCAGGAGTTCTTTTTTGTCTTCGTTCAGGAATTTCACGGTCAGTTCCACCGATTTTCTCATTTTTTCAAAAGCGTCCTTATACTGTTCTACGCCTATATCGCTGAATAGAAGGTCCTCAGCAATCTTGATCTCCATGCGCTCCATCAGGTAGCGTAATTCATCGCCCATACGTTCTATGTTCTGCGCGACCTGCTCAAAAAGAAGCAACCCTTTTCGCCCTTTATCATCCAGCGTTTTGGAATCCCGGATGACGAGGGCGGTTATGTCTTTCTCCAAATCATCCATTACGCGCTCTTTGTTCAATGCCCTGTTTAAATAATGAGCGTCATTTTCCATAAATCCCTGATATACAAGGTTGATCATGTCTAGAAGAATAACCGTCATCTTCCTGATATTTACGATAATATCTTCTTTCATTTTAGGCCTTTTCTTATTTTTTCGGTCTTTTCCTGCGAAAGCCTGACAAGGTCCTCTCCGCTATATAGCTTTCTCCCTTTAGCATTGCGCACAGCCATCCTTTCGGTACAGCAATAGCACGGGTCGATAGCGGCTAAGATGATCGTGGCATCGGATATCGTCTCTCCCACTACTGTCGCTTTATATGTCGGGAGGTTCATGAATGTCGGAGCCCTTACTTTATGGCGCACAGGCCTATTTGTGCCGTCACTTATTACATAATGAAAGGTCTCGCCCCTGGGCGCTTCTATATGGCCTATGCCTTCTCCGGGAGGAATGTCTTTAAGATTCAGGTCTATCTCTCCCTTGGGAAGGTTCAGCAAGCAGTATTTCATGATCTTTACCGACTCAAACATTTCCAGTATTCTCACAACTACCTTATCGAATACATCGCCATTCTGCGTAACTATCATCTCCCAATCTACCTTGTCATAAGCCCCGTAAGGTGAATCCTTCCTTACATCCCTTGCAACACCGGAAGCCCGGGAAGTGGGCCCTAGGGCGCTATAATTTATTGCGTCTTCCTTTGTAAGAATACCGATGCCTTTTGTCCGCACATGCAGCACAGGGTCATCCATAACCGCCTTTTTAAGCATTAAAAGCGTGGGAACTATAGAATCTATCTTTTTAATCACGCCAGGTATGTCTTCCGGCTTGATGTCCCTTCTTACGCCTCCCGGTTTAAACATGGCATAATTGTTCCTGTTTCCGGACAGGATCTCCATTACGTCCAGGATCTCCTCTCTCAGCTTCCATGCCCACATATATACAGTGTTATATCCGAGGAAGTGTCCGGCAAGGCCAAGCCATAAGAGATGTGAATGTATTCTCTCACCCTCTGCTATTATTGTCCTTATATATTTTGCTCTCTCCGGCACCTCAACGGGTATAATGTCTTCTACTGCCCTTGTATACGCAAAGGGATGGCTTGTCGAACATATCCCGCAGATCCTCTCTATAACGAAGGTAGACTGGTCAAACGTCTTCATCTCGGAAAGCTTTTCTATCCCCCGATGGTTATATCCTATCCGTACGTCTATATCTACAACCCTCTCACCTTCTACAGTAAGAGTAAAAAACTCCGGTTCTTCCTGAAGCGGATGATACGGCCCTATCGGTATTATTGTCTTCGCCATATTTAGCTTTCGGCTTTCAGTCATCAGCCATCAGTCACTGAAGACTGAAAGCTGACAGCTGATAGCTTATTTAAACCCCTCTATCTCGAATCGCGCCTTCGTCCCATTCTTTGTAATCTTGCCTCAGAGGGTACACACCTTCAGGCCAATCATCCGATAGAAGGAGTTTCCGAAGATCTGGATGGCCTTTAAAATTTATTCCTAAAAGTTCATGGATCTCTCTTTCTATCCAATTTGTGGCCTCAATTGAAGGCGCAAGTGAATCGACTTCCAATTTTTTATCTTTTTGGAGTTTAACCCGCAGGGATATCAGCAGATTAATATCCTCTATAATGAAATGGTAAAGAATCTCCATGTGATACCGCATATCTACGCCGGAGGCGATATTAAACCTGGCTCCCACATTTTTAAAGATATAATTCGCCATCTTCATTATCGATTCGGGTTTGATCTCAATATATACCCTTTTCGGAGATTTGTCAAAAATATCGATAATATCTTCCATGAACCTCTCTCGTATATCTTTCAGAACCTGTTCGCGTGTCATTTGCTTATCACCTATTAACTATTACCTACTACCTATTACCTATGAGCGCTTTTTGAGATCCCTCGGGCATTTCGTGCCCTCGGGATGAAATTCGTCCTTATGATTTACGACAACCGCCGGGTTGTCGTAAATCATGGTCTCATTTCACTTTTCCTATCAGCTTAACCACTCCGGCGATAATCGCCTCGGGCTTGGGCGGACATCCCGGTATATATACATCTACCGGTATGATCTTATCCAGCGGCACAGGGCAGTTGTAGCTATGTATAAACATGCCTCTGGATAAAGCGCACTCCCCTACCGCAACTACCAGGCACGGTTTGGGGACCTGTTCGTATAACCTTTTCATTCTTACGACCGATTGCCTGTTGCAAGAGCCGGTGATCAAAAGCACGTCTGCGTGTTTTATGCTTCCTGCCAGAAGTATCCCAAACCGCTCGATGTCAAATCTGGGCGTCAGGCAGTCCAATATCTCTATATCGCAGTTATTGCAGCTGCCTGTAGACAAATGGAATACCCAGGGAGATTTTAGTAACGCTTTAAGTTTTAAATTCATAAATCTAGCCCGAAATTCTACCCAGCGTCTAGCGTCTAGCTTCTAGCGTCTAGAAATAGATATTTGAACTAGACGCTAATCGCTAGACGCTATACGCTAGTATTTATAATCCCATAAATGCCAAAAGAACCGCCAGTATGGCAATAATCGTCATCGGCCCCCAGAAAAATCTCACTGCCTGGTCAATTCTTACCCGCGGATTGGTATTTCTTATGACCGTTATCAGGGCTACCAGGCCTATATATTTCAGTACTCCGTACAAAAAATGCACGCCGTCGAGTCTTAAGCCACCCATGAAAAGGACCATCAAGAAGAAAGGCAGCGTAAATAAAAGCATATTCTTCATCAGCCTGTAAGCGGCCAGTCCCGAACCGGAATACTCTATAAGCGGCCCCGAAACGATCTCTGTCTCGGCCTCGGGAATATCAAAAGGGACAAGCGCCAATTTAGCCTGCACGCTCATTATGGCTACGATCAAGGCCAGGATGCCTGACCAGCTTCCCACAACGACACCATTCTGGGCCTGGGACATCAATATGTCACCCAGCCTTATGGAAAAGCCTGCTTTTATGACAGAGACAAAAGCCACGAGCACAAAAGGCAGTTCATAGCTTAAAACCAGCTTCATTTCCCGCGACGCGCCTAAACTAGCGAGCGGATTTCCGGAAGCGAACCCTCCCATGATAATGCTCATGGAAGGGATCGTCAAAAGATATAGCACCACGATAAGATCGCCCAGAAAGCCCCTGCCGTAATCGATATTATTCACCCACAGCAAAGTAGACACCAGCATAACGCTGGTCAGGCCCACTAACGGCGCCGTTAAAAAAATTATCTTTGAAGCGCCTCTCGGAACAAGCGTTTCCTTCCCTAAAAGCTTTACAATGTCTATTAAAGGCTGTAATATCGGAGGGCCCACCCGATACTGGACCCTGGCCGTGACCTTCCTGTCGATCCAGCTGGCCAAAAGCCCTATCGCAGCTGTCAGCAGGAACCCGTAGAATATCAAATAGATAACATACGCCATATTTAATCTATCTTCGTTACGACGGACGACCGCTCGCTCAGACGACGGGCGATTCGTCCTTCATTATTTACCTTTCACGCTTTCTCTCTGTCCCAGCGCGTGGAACGGACTATCAGATTATCGCCGACTAAAAAAGTGTTTTTATCCAACTCAATATCGCCTGCTTTTAAACTCAATGCCCCGTACGGGCAGGTCGTTATGCAAAGCGGCTCATCCTTTTTATCTCTTCTGTCCAGGCAAAAATCACAGTTATTGATCAATAAAGGTACAAGTTCCGGATAAATCGTGCCGTATGGACAGACATGGGAACACGATTTACAGCTGATGCAGCGCATGTTGTGCCTTACAAGCAGTTTGTCTTTCTTTTTTTCCTGTTCAAGCGCTTCTACCGGACAGGCATTTACGCAATGAGGTTCCTCGCATCTGCGGCATACAAGCGCGTATGTCGCCAGCTCTGCCACGGATATAATACCGTTATCGACAGGGTGCTGCCTATGATATAAATAGCTGCATTTGATTTCGCACCTTTTGCATTCGCCGGAGGCGCAGATATCGAGGTCGATAAATAACCGTTTATCCTTACCTTTTTTCGGCTCTATGTTTAGCGTTCCATTATGTATCTGTTCCGCGCTCGTATTCATATTTCTTTAATGATTACACGGATCATCGTCCCATCTTTTGTAATCTTTATCTAATCTCTGTAATCTTTTTCTAATCGCTGTAATCATTTATAACCTCTTTAGGATATTTTAGGCCCAGATCTCGGGAGTTCCCTTTATCTTGGAGTACTGAAAAGCAGGGCCATCCTTACATGCGTAATAGATCCCAATCCTGCAATGGCCGCACTTGCCGATACCGCAGGACATGTTCTTCTCCATGGAAAGATATATGCTATCCTCTTTAAAGCCCATTTCAATGAGTTTCATTGTCGCGAACTTCATCATTATAGGCGGCCCGCAGACAATCGCCACGCCTGAGGAATAATCCATTTTAACATCGTCCAGGATCGTGGTTACTAACCCGACGTTTCCTTTCCATGTCTTGTCGCCCACATCTACGGTAAGTCTTATATTCAGGTCTTTTCTATCATGCCAGCTTTCCAGCTCTTTCCTGTATAACATCTCATCCGGCCTCTTGCACCCGCCTCTGAAGAATATGCTTTTAAACTCCCCGCTTATATCAAAAATCGAGTACATAAGGCTCCTTAAAGGCGCGTAACCGCATCCTCCGCCCACAACCAGCACTTCTTTATTTTTAAATTCGTCCAAGGGATAGCCTTTACCAAAAGGCCCACGCAGGCCTATGATATCCCCTTTTTCAAGCTGGTGTATTTTTTCGGTGACCTTGCCTACCCTCATGACCGTCACTTCCATTATGTCGGTTACCGAGGGCCTCGAAGAAGGCGTAAACGGCGCTTCGCCTACGCCGGGCACGGTCAATTCTATGAACTGCCCGGTCTTGAAAGTGATCTCCTCCCTGGGTTTTAGCCGTAACGTCTTTATTGTAGGCGTCTCCGTTATGACATCAAGAACTTCTGTTTCAATCGGCCTATACGGATTGCCGGACTTATACATTGCCCACTAACTCCTTAAGGACATCTCTTATATCGATCTTTGCCGGACAAGCCGATATGCACCGTCCGCATCCCGTGCAGGCGTAAATACCGGCTGCCTTCGGAAAGAAATCGAATTTTTTCTCAAATCTATTGCGCAATCTCATCCAGAGCTTCGGCCGCGGGTTAGCGCCTCCCGCAACACGGGCAAAATCCTTGATCATGCAGGAATCCCATATACGCAAGCGTTCCATCCGTTTTTCGTCCTTCTGGTCATACAGTAAAAAACAATGACAGGTCGGACAGATTACGTTGCACGCGCCGCATTCCACGCAGGTCTTGGCTTTATCCGGCCAGATGGTGGATTCAATATTTTTCGCTATAATACCTTTATATAAATCCTGATGCGGGACATGATTTTCTTTGATATTCCCTTCCACTTCTTTAATGACCCCTGTCCTTAACCTTTCTCTTTCGGCAATATACCCCTGCCGCGCCTCCTCAAAAAGGGAAGAATGCTTTTTAATAAGCCTCTCGCCTTTCGGCGAACCGGACTCTACGACAAAGCCCCCCTTAATCTGGGAAAGGTTTATGTCAAAATCTTCTTGGGGGTGGGGTTTTATGCCGAGAGCCAGGCAGAAGCACGTATTTATGGCACAGGTGCAATCCGATGCGATTATGAGATTCTGTTCGCGGTTCTTGATATATAAAGGATCTCTATAATCACCGTCTTTCTCTCCGGAGTCAGACCTGCCCTTGCCGGAAAATACGTAATCCTGGACCTTGAAACCCTTTAAATCACACGCTTTCACGCCTACGATCGCAAACGGCTTATCTGTGGAATGCGGAATATAGTCCTTGAAGCCCTCCGCGACCACCTCTCTTGCGGAATAGAAAAACGCTTTAAGCGGCTCGACCGGCCTTACCTCGCCGATTACGATATCGTCGGTTTGGGCAGGTTTTAGAACCTCTCCGTCTTTCTTCTTCCCTTCAATTGGCTGGACCGTAGGAGGGATAAATCTCTTATAAAAGCGCTTATCGCCCTTTTTAACGGGAACGTAAACCTCGTAGTCGGATCTTAAAGCACCCAAAAGCGCGAAAAAATTATCCTCTGAAATATATCGCATTTTCCCGTTATCCATAAAACGCTTTTTCAATTATCGGTTATCAGCAACACACTATTTCTTATTAACCAAAAAATAAGAGAGCGTCTCAAGCTCTCTGGAAAGGTCTACGTCTTTTATTTTAATATTTTCCGGCACGTTAAGCGAGGCAGGAGCGAAATTCAGTATGCATTCCACGCCGGATGAAATAAGCCTGTCCGCTACCTCCTGAGCACTCTCGGCGGGTACGGTTATAATGCCTATGGAAACTTTTTTGTCTCTGATCGCCTTCGGCATCTCTTCTATGGGTTGTATCGTAGCCCCGCCGACATTCTTGCCGATCTTTTTCGATTCGGAATCGAACGCCGCTACCAGATTGAGACCGTGTTCCTTGAAACCTGAATACGCCAGAAGCGCTGAACCCAGATGCCCTACCCCGACTACCGCGACATTCCAGGTCTTTCCCTTACCCAGTATCTTTTCCAGCGCCGCCTTGAGCTCTTGCGTATCATATCCCGAACCGCTCACGCCGAATTGCCCGAAATAACCGAGGTCTTTCCTGACCTGCGCGTCGCTTAGATTAGTCCTATCGCCCAATTCGGCGGACGAGACAGTGCGGATGTTCATATTTACGATAGACGTGACCTCTCGTAAATATATAAAGAGCCGCGAAATAGTCCCTTCCGGTATTTTTCTGTTGCTCATCATCTATCCGAAGTCGTGCGCATCTAATCCGATCAACACGTACGCCATTCTTAAACAATCTCTATTCGTAACGATATTCACAAACTTTGTACCATTTTTCACAAAATAAGTCAAGGGAAAATAATCAATTCTTATAATGATTACAACGATTTTTGCTTCTTAAAAGACGCAATCAAGATTACGGAGATTAAAGTTTTAATCGCTGCGATCTTTTCTCAAATCTCCGCAATCAACTTAGAATACAAAATGATTCCAGCGATTCTTTGATTATGGAAAGGCACGACCTGGATTGCGAAGATCGAGGGTTTAATCGCTGTAATCTTTTCTCAAATCCCAGTGATCAACTTCAAATAATACAAAAGACCTCTAAAAAATACTTGACAAACCAGGCGTCATAGTCTATAATCTCTATAGAGAAAGTAGAGAAAGCATATATGAAGCTCACCACAAAAAGCGAATATTCGATTTTGGCGCTCATCTACATAAGCCGTCATGAAAAAGAAGGGTTTATTAAGATAGAGGATATCTGTTCCAAATACGATATTTCCAAGAAATATCTAGAGCAGCTGCTTCTCATATTGAAACAGAGCCGGTACATAAAGACCAAAAGAGGCTCAAGCGGCGGATATCGCCTGGCCATACCTGCGGCAAAAATAAATATAGCGGAGATCATAAGATTGATGGACGGGGCTTTGGCGCCGACTGAATCCGTAAGCACATACTTTTTCTCGCACACACCCCTTGAAAAAGAAAAGAAGATCATGGGTGTCTTTAAAGAGATAAGGGATTATGTTTCGAATCGGCTGGAAAAATTAAAACTTTCTGACTTGATCTAGAACGGCAGGTTGCATTTTGGCTCTCCGGATCATGGTTGGCGCTCGTTTTCGCAGACCATTTTTAAAAAATATTCTGGAAATAGAAAGGCCCCGCGGCCGTCCGGGGCCTTGCGAATCGGGAAAAATGAGGCGGCAACGGCAGGAGGCGGCGCTGGATGCCTGATTCGCCAAAGCCTCCTAACACAGGAAAGGATTTATTTTCATGAAGATGCTGAAGGGTATTTTTTCTGTCTTTAACCTTATTTTGTGTATTGTTTTCTTTGCATCACCCTCTTACGCCTTTGATAACGGGGATTTCCAATACTGGAATACGGAAAGCGTGGAAGTAAAGTTAAAAGAAAACTGGAAGTTCAAAGTCGACGAGGAATTCCGTTTCGGCGATAACTCAAGCTCATTCTATTATACCCATACAGACGCTGGTTTAAATTATCTTTTCAACAAGAATCTGGATTTCAACATAAATTACAGGCAGATCTTCCAGAAGAACAAGAATAGCTGGGATCTCGAATACAGACCGCATGTGAGCGGTACGGTTAAGGCGGAATGGCGCGATTTCGCTTTTAAAAACAGGAGCAGGTTTGAATACAGGATACAGGAATACAAAAGCGACTCATGGCGGTACAGAAACAGGTCATCTATCGACCTGCCGTTCAGATGGACAAGCCTCAATATCCGCCCTTATGTCGCTGATGAGATTTTCGTCGATTTTGACAAAAAAGAGTTAAATACAAACAGGGCATATATGGGGTTCACCATGAAATTCCTCAAAAACCTGAACGGCGATATATACTATATGTTGCAGTCCGCAAAAAGCGGAAAATGGAAGACCTACAATGTGTTCGGGACCAGCTTGAAATTGGTGTTTTAAAGCGACAAATGAATCTTATCAGCATTATAACAGCCTGCCTGCTTAGTCTTATCGTGAGCATTTTTGGCGTATCCGTAGGAGGAAGCTCACTGATAACCATACCCCTCCTTATATGGCTTGGCATGACCTCAAAAAACGCAGTTGCGACAAATATGTTCGCGCTTATATTTTTAAGCGCAAGCGGAGTTATCGGCTTTAGAAGGCAAAAAGAACCGGCCTATTATAAAATAATAGCTGTCTTTTCAGCCCTTACAATCTGCGGCTCTTTCATAGGAGCACATCTGATACTGGCTATTAATAAAGAAATGCTGAAAACAATAATAGCGATAATGGTCTGTGTCGTAGGGTGTTTTCTTCTTTTCAAAAAGGATTTGGGTGTCAGAGAAGAAAAGGGCGGTATATCAAAGGCAAAGCTACTTGTCGGAGCTCTATTAACCTTTATTCTGGGTATATACGGCGGGTTCTTCAGCGCCGGTTATGTTACTCTTTTAAGCTATGTCCTTATATTTACCCTTGGCCTGAATTTCCTTCAGGCGGCATTTATAACGAAGATATTCAATACATTCTCCTCTTTTGCGGCCTGTATATTTTTTTATTATCATGGCCTTATAGATTTTTCGATAGGCATTCCTTTGGCGGTTTTCATGTCTCTGGGGGCCCTTCTGGGAGCAAAATTAGCGGTTTCAAAGGGTAATCTGTGGGTCAGGAACCTTTTTATCGTCTCTGCGATAGTGCTGGCAGTTAAATTATTGCTTTTCTAACACCGCGTATTCTATTTAAAGACAAATCCCGTTTCTCTCGACCAGAATAAAAAGTCCAGTTCTTCGAGGGGGATCTTAGCTTCTTTTGCGAATTTCCTCATCTTGCTTTCTATTTCTATGTAATTCTTTCCGCTAATAGATGCGGGGATTTTCTTTATAACGCTTAATCTTTTTAAATTCCTCATAATATGCGTGTCAAGTATCGCCACATCCCTGCCCAACCCTACATTTCTCAAAAAATGGCTCGCTTCTTTATACCCGAGGCCCTTTATATTCTTGACAAGCCAATTCCTCACCTTAAAAATATCTTTCTCTTCCAATAAAGGCCTGATATTGAATTTGCTTTTATCCATAAATGCTTTTCTTGCCGCCACGATATACCTGGCTTTTTTATTATGGAATCTCGCCAGACCCTTTAATCTAGCCTTTATTTCGTGAGCCGAGCCTTTAAAAAGCAAGCCGGATTTCAAAAGCTCCTTTATCGCCATGTCGCAATAAACCGCCTTTGACTGCGGCGTCAATATGCAAAAACACAATTCCGCGAATATGCTTTTGTCCTCTTTCCTGTATAGATTTCTGAATTCTTTCAGCCGCTTTTTTATGTGGGCTTTCTTATTATTATAGTCCAAGATTATATCCTTCATGATACATACTCTATGAGCTTCTTTGCTATAGCTATGTGGCTTATCTCGTCGTTGCGTATAGCAACCAACTGGTTTTTTATTTTTTCGTTCTCAAGCTGGTCTATATAATGGTCGTAAAAATACTTTGCCCGTTCCTCAAGGTTCAATATGCTCTGGAATTCTTTCCGCAACGCCTCAGTATTCATTTATCGCACTTTTAGTTATATCCTTGATCAAGCTCTCTATCGACTCTTTATGCCTTGTCGAATCGCGGTAAAGTCCGGAGAGCAGCTTAATTATCTTATCTTTTGTCTTTTCTTCTATATCGCGGGTCTCTTTTAAAAGCGCCTTTGCAAAGTTGGCGTATAAAGTTATCATGCCCTCTTCTATGTAGATGGACTCGTTCAGTCCCGCAAGTAATCTCTCCTTGGAAATCATATCTATTTTCTCTGCGCCAGGTACCTGAAAGCGCTTAGCGATGCTTTAGCGCCTTCCCCGGCAGCTATTATTATCTGCTTTTCCGGGACATCGGTAACATCGCCCGCGGCGAAGACTCCCGGAATATTAGTCTCATTATAGGAATTTACCTTTATCTCCCCTTTTTTGTTTTTATCCAATTCCTTAGCCAATACCGAATTGGGGATGAGCCCTATTTCCACAAAGACCCCCTGCACAGATAGACTATCTTTCTTATTTCTAGCTCTTATCTTTATACCGGTAACCATTTTATCGCCGAGAACAGCCGTAACCAGCGTGCTCTTAAGAACGGTCACTTTATCGCTCTTATTCACCTTCTCCTGCATAATCTTATCGCCTGTCATGTTTGGTGCAGCATCAATAAGATAAATATGTTTGGCTATTTTAATTAACTGAATCGCCGCGTCCAAGCCTGAGTTGCCTCCCCCTATGACCGCCACATCCTTTCCCATGAATAAAGGCCCGTCGCAGGTCGCACAATAGGTAACGCCCTTATTTTTGAATTCCGTCTCTCCGGGGACGCCCATCTCTTTTGACCGCTTACCCGAGGCGACTATCGCTGTTTTGGCCTCGTATTCGCCTTTTAAGGTCCTGATCGAAACGATGTCACCCCTCTTAGTAAGCTCTTTTACCTCTTCGTTCTCTTTCAATTGAACTCCGTATCTTTTAATATGCTCTTCGAATTTCGCGGTAAGTTCCGGCCCTGTAATGAACTGACATCCTGTATAATTTTCTATGTCGCCGCTCCAGGCTGTCTGCCCGCCGATGTCTTTAGTTATAACCAAAAAATCCATCTTTTTTCTGGCCGCGTACACGCTTGCCGTTATGCCGGCAGGCCCTGCGCCTATGATGATTAGATCGTACAACATAAAATGCTCTCCTGCAAACCTACAAAGTCAGGAGGTTGCAAAGGTTTCATAAGTTGCTTAATGTTGCAAAGGTTACAAAAAGCAACTTCTGCACCATTTGCAACCTTAAGAAACCTCCTAATTGCCCATCGTCCATCGTAACTAGAATATAATATTGGCTATGATCCCCAGAATAACAACCTGCGGAACCGTTATAATGGGCAGCCAGATCGCGGTCTTCCTGCCGACATTATGCCACAAAAGCCCTATCTCCGT
>MHFD01000078.1:7123-10104 GCA_001804045.1 Omnitrophica bacterium RBG_13_46_9 | reverse complement strand
GTGACTACACCTGCCATAAGGAAAACAAAGCTGTTTCCCAGGGCCCCGGTCTGTCTGAATATCTCAAACGCCATTGGCGCCGAACCTTCGGAACATACCTCTATTATAGTAGCCAGCGCCAGTGTTACAAAAAGCCCGAGTAGTGTGGGACCCATGTAATCCTTGAATAGGGCGGAAGGGATGTAAGCCCCCGCGAAACTGGCGAGCGCCATGCCTATCAATATCCACCACAGCACCATGTCCCCCAGAGACAGCATTCCGCCGTATATACCCTTTATATCAGATACAGAAAACCTATACCCTTTGTATCTATTTTTAAAATCTTTTATTATAGAAAAGTCTTTTTCAACCTTTACAATATTATGATTTTTCTCTACAAGATCCTTTTTTTCCAGGATTTGAAATAAAAGTCCTGTTATTATCGCAATTACAAAAGCTGATATTATAATGTAAAAAGCCTTTAAGCCGAAAAACCCTACCAGCATTATAGTGAGAGTCAGGTTGGCCCACGGGCTGGCAAGTAAAAATGACACCACAGCCGGGGTAGACGCTCCTTTTTTATGCAGTTCTATGGAAAGCGCCAATATTCCGTGAGAACATGAGCTTGCGAAAAAGCCCAAAATCACGGAATAAATAATAGTCCTTTTTTTTGGTTTCGCAAGAATGTGGGATATGTATTCACGTGGGACATAATAATCCACCGCGCCTCCGAGAAAAAGGCCCAAAAAAATAGCCCACCATATAGTTTTCAGATACATGAATAATGATTTTCTGAAAGGTATAAGAAAAGGTATTATGGTAGATAATAAAAGCAGAAATACTAGACCAAAGCTGACTATCAGGGTCTTATTCTTATAAAAAGGCTTTTCCGGGACAACCAAACAGGCGGCTTCGACCTGTTCTTGCCCGATTTTGCTTTCCTTGGCAAATTTCTTTAGACAGTATTCGCTGCAGAAGAAATAGGTATTCCCGTCTCTGGTCAATTTGAGGCCGGTTTTTTCATTAACGGCCATACCGCATATAGGGTCTTTTGGCATAATACAAGCGTCTAGCGATTAGCGTCTAGCGTCTAGACACTAACAGCCAGAAGTTATCAATTAAAAACTAGGGCTCGGAGTTAAAATAAAAAGTCTTAAGAGACTCGTAGCTTATATAAAAGGATACGGATTAGTAAAACCTCGCCTATCGATAACGCGTAAGTTCCCAAAAATTGCCACGGACTTGTGCCGACAAATTCACTAGACGCTAATCGCTAGACGCTTCCACCAGGGGGTGGATCCGCCCTTTGGCGGAAGACGCTATTTATATACCCAGCGCCTGACTTATCCTCTCTTTATCAAATCCTACTACAACCTCTCCGTCGATGTCTATAACGGGC
The DNA here is from genome assembly GCA_001804045.1 of Omnitrophica bacterium RBG_13_46_9. GTDB lineage: Bacteria > Omnitrophota > Gorgyraeia > JABMRN01 > RBG-13-46-9 > RBG-13-46-9. The sequence goes on along the minus strand of MHFD01000078.1, from coordinate 8,726 downwards.
ACACCCATCTGTCCTGTCTTATCTATCATCTCTTGCGCCTTATCTGCATTCGAGGACACATCGATATTTTCAAATTCGATATTATTGTCTTTTAAAAACTGCTTTACTCTTATGCAATATGGGCAGGTAGGCGTGCTGTAAACGGTCACTTTCTTATTCATCCCTAACCACCCCTTCCTTGATGAACCTGTAAATTCTCTTCAGATCTGTCAGATGATTCAAGTGGTCCTTTTCCTGTTCGATTACTTCATCTACCGTGTCAATGTCTTTTTGCGGGACAATTTTCTTCATATCCGTGTAAAACGCTATGGAATCCTTTTCCGCGGCGATACCCAGATCCACGGCTTCTATCTCGTCCCTTACATTTTTAGCTATCTCCTTAGCTTTATTCTTTTGGGTAAAAACGATATTTTGGGCCATGGAGTTCATATGCGCGAAATATTCTTCGGGGTATGCCTCTTTCGGGTCATATTTATTTACGGAATCTAAAATCTCCCTGAATTTCGCTATATGCTTCTCCTCCGCGTCTCTTAAGTTCGCAAATACCTCCTTAGCCTTTATGTTTTTCGACTTTGTGAACAAATAACCATAAAAATCCCTTCCGTTGATCTCTATTTGTACCCCCAATTCCACTATTTCGCTGCCGGCAAATCTCTTTCCCATAAATTACCTCCGCTGATCAAACCGTCTTTCTCACAGGTTTACTTCGGCGATCCATGCGCCATGCAAATTACATAGTTCCACCGCGGTAAGTCTGCCGCTTTTCGCCTTAAGGTGCAAAGCACCCGCGGGATTAAGTCTATCCGGCGTCAATATTATCCTGGATATGAATTCATTATCGACGTAAAAATCGACATGCAATATATAATGCTCCTTCTGCATGGGATGCTGTATCTCGCCAACCCTGACATGTGCGTCAAGGCAGCCTTCGGGTATCAAGCCGCATGTCCTGACTACCTTGATAACGGGTATGTGCTTCTTTTCGAGTTCCGACAGATTCTTCGGGTCTTTGGCTGTTTTTATGGCGTCCGCTTTTTCTTCAAATGATGTCTTAGGCGCGCCGCACACAGGACATTTATCCGGGGCGCTTCCGTTTATCGATATAAAACTGCAAACCTTACATGTAAAACCTTTCATTGCCAACACCTCCTGCATAAATCGTGGATCACGCAATTTACTCTACCTGCCTTCTTTCTCTAAATTACCCGCGGACGTTTCTTGAGGTCTCTTAAGACTGTATTTTTCGTTTTTTGCAACTTCAAGAAACATTCCGGAACTTCCCGAAACTTTAAGAAACCTACCGATACGTCCTACGCCTTTTATATCCGTGTTTTTAGTAGTTCTCGCACAATAGTTCGTAATAGGCTTGAGGGTGGGCGCACGCTGGGCACTCTTTGGGGGCTTCCTTTCCTTCATGGACATATCCGCAATTACGGCAGTGCCACTTGACAACGGTATCTCTTTTAAAAACTTTACCCTCCCTTATATTCTTCAGGAGTTTTCTGTATCGTTTTTCGTGTTCTTGCTCTACTTCGGCTATCTCCTTGAATTGAGTAGCTATTTCTTCGAAGCCCTCCTTTCTCGCAACTTCTTCCGCTTGTCT
>MHFD01000078.1:6958-7091 GCA_001804045.1 Omnitrophica bacterium RBG_13_46_9 | reverse complement strand
CGGCAGCGGCCTCCAGATTCGCAGCGGTATCGTCTATCACGCCGGCCGGATAAGAGGCGATTATCTCTACTTCCCCTCCCTCCAAAAGTTTAAAAAACCTCTTCGCGTGCTCTTTTTCATTGTCAGCGGTCTC
>MHFD01000078.1:5431-6824 GCA_001804045.1 Omnitrophica bacterium RBG_13_46_9 | reverse complement strand
CCACTTTCGTCACCGTGTCCTCATTCCCGCATATATTACACCTATATTTTTCCCCGACATTTTCCACTGCCATATCTATTTCCTCCTCTCACAGCTTTATGCTGTCGATAACGCCTCTCAGTGTCTTTGCAGAATGCTTAAGCTGCTCTTCTTCAGAATGTGAAAGCTCCAGCCTTAGAAAACGTTCCACGCCGTTTCTGTTGACTATGGACGGTATGCTTAAACATACATCCCTTATCCCGTAATAATCATCTATTAAGGTCGAGACAGGCAATACGGAATTTTCATCCCTTAATATAGACTCGGCTATCTTGACCAAAGCCAATCCAATGGCATAGTAAGTGGCACCCTTTGCATCTATGATCCTATAAGCGGCGTTTTTCACCTCTTCAAAAATTCCTTCGAGTTCTTTTTTATAGTTACACTGCGAATCGCAGATAGGGCAATATTTAGCCAAAACCATCCCCCCTATATTGGCATTGCTCAATACGGCAAGCTCGCTATCACCGTGCTCCCCTATTATATAAGCATGGACATTGCGAGGGTCCACGCGACAGTGTTCGCTTATTAAATACCTGAACCTCGAGCTGTCCAGAACCGTACCTGAGCCCAGGACCCTGTTTTGCGGAAAACCCGATATCTTCAGGGTTATATATGTCAATATATCCATGGGGTTTGAGACTACCAATAATATAGTCTCACCGGCATGTTTTACTATCTTGGGTATGATTTCCTTAAAAATTGCGGTGTTTGTTTTAACTAAGTCTATCCGTGTTTGCCCGGGCGCCTGTTTCGCTCCAACGGTAATTACTACAATATCAGCATCTTTGCATCCTTCATATCCGGCAGAATATATTTTTACGGGTTGCACAAGGCTTACCCCGTGGTTTAAATCCATGCATTCGCCCTTGGCCCGTATCTCATCCCGGTCAATAAGAACTATCTCTCTTGCGACGCCGCTTATCATAAGGGAATAAGCGAAAGTACTTCCGACATTTCCGGTCCCCACAACGGCAACTTTTGACCTTTGAGTCTTCATTATATAACCCCTATTTAAAGAAATCCATATATACGGCTAGGATAATGGCTATACATGACAGCGCGAATATAAATATATAATTTATCCTCTCCTTTTTTGAGCTCAAGCCGCAAAGAATCGCGCCTATGAGGCCATAATCCTCTCTGCTTAGGCTTTCCCTGCGGTTAACTTTATCCACAAGATTTTGCCTGGTAATCAGACTAGACCTTGATTGGCTTACCTTGAACTTATAGACAAAGAAAGCAAAGAATCCTCCTACCCCTATATACCATGCGCCCTTTGCGTAAACTGGATTCACGCTTATCAAAACGGTCACAACGCGTATCGCAACAGTCGCGATAAGACCTATGATAA
>MHFD01000078.1:0-5397 GCA_001804045.1 Omnitrophica bacterium RBG_13_46_9 | reverse complement strand
TTTATACTCTGAACAGGCTATGCAATTCGTATTTTTCACAATTATTTTGGATATCAGACTATAATGCTTTTTAACTGTATTATAGTATCTATTATATACTCTGGTTCCGCTTTTATAATATCTTCTTTTTTACCCAGGCCATATGTGACCGCGCAGGTCACGATACCCGCCTTCTTTCCCGCTAATATATCGATATCCATATCTCCTATTATAATTGTTTTTTCTTTGGCGACATTGAACCTCATGATAGTCTTATCCAAAGGGCAGGAAGAAGGCTTCATGCAACAGGCATCATCACCGCCTATTACATCTTCGAAATAATCGTATATCTTTAAAGCTCTCAAGGTAGGCCCTACAAACTCGTAGTTTCGGTTTGTCACTATCGCCTTTTTCTTGGCTTTAAAGTATTCCAAAACATCCCTGACGCCGGGATATAGGACAGACTGATCCGCGAGGTAGTGCCTATAACATTCTTCCAGTATGGCCAATGCTTTTTTTAAGATAGCCGGATCCGAAGTGCCCAAAGATTTGCGCATGAGATCTTCCACTCCTGTGCCCACATATGAAGTTATTTCCTGCATGCTTTTTTCTTTAAAATCCAGTTTTTTCAAAGTAGCATTCACGGCATTGGTTATGTCCTTACGTGAATCTACAAGGGTTCCGTCCAAATCGAAGAGGAGCAGTTCCATGTATTTCTTATTACGTCTCATTTGTATCCCGTAAAATTTTCTGATTTGATTCTATCCCTTTGGACGCCGAGCTTATCATTTAGTATACTTGTCAGGTTACCTACCATGCCGGGAGGCCCGCAAACATAAAACACCCTATCCTCGTAATCCGCGATCTCTTCCCTGACCATTATATCGTCTATATAGCCCGTTCTTCCTGGCCATACTTTTTTATCTATATCCGGCGATGTCAGGGTATAGACCGCGCGAAAATTCTTATTAAGTTTTTTCATATCGTCAAAATCTTCCCTGAATATAATATCTTCTTCCTTGTTGTTACCGTATAGCAACATAATATCTGTCAGCAATCCTTTATCCGTAGCAAATTTACATATACTCCTTACCGGCGTAATGCCTATCCCTCCTGAGAGAAAAGCGATCTTCCCATATTCGCCCTCAAACGTGAAAGAACCTAACGGCATTTTCAGCTTTGCCCGGTCGCCAACCCTTAATCTATCCAAAGCGTTCGAAAACGTACTGTCGGTTATCCTCTTAGTGAACTCTACATACCCTTTTTCGGTAGGGGAATTCGAGAAAGAAAAATGCTTGGTCCTTTCCCCCTCATCGGTCATTATCGAAACAAAGAAAAATTGTCCGGGCTTAAAAACAGCTTCCTCTTTTGCGCTAAACCTGAAGCTCTTTACGCCGGGAGTCCGTTTTATTATATCGGTCACTTTTGTTTCAAACTCAATCATTACCTTTGTTCTGTCAGAGTTATATGGTCCGATTCTATCTCCGTTAAAGCCTTAAAGAATTCCCTGATTTCCTCTTCAGGGACTTCTTTCCTTGCTTCTCCGTAAAACTTTACCGCTCTTTTTTCCCTTCTATTGGCTTCCTGCACATTCTCACTGTCGGAATCAGAGGCCTTATCCGACCCTGCCGTCGACTCCGGTCTTGTGATTTTCAGATGTCTGCAAATGGCTGAAGCGTGTTCTCTTTCGACTTTTGAAAGCCCCTTAAACATACTGGATATATATACATCTTTGCTTTTTTCCGATACGGCTTTATAAAAATTTGTATTGTCCAACTCTAAATCAAGAGCCTTTTTCAGGTTCTCCTTAGTTATGTCTGACAGAGCTCCGGCTTTCAATAAATCCCACTTTTTTGCCGGAACAAAATATTTTTCATGGGCACCGCAGAAAGGGCAGCTTCCAGGCTTATTTTCGCCTATATACACCTCACCGCACACCCTGCACCTGTATACTTTCATGTAACACCTCCCTTATCCAATAGCTTTTATTATACCAGATATATCTACCGGAATCATTATCAAATGGTTACGTCCTTTCATTCTAAACCTCGGCACCATGCCAAGGTATTTAACACCCTTTATACGAAGTATAATATTTTGTGTCGTATGTTGATAGGTGGCGGCGGGATGCCCTGGAGTCGAAAAACTCTTGTGTTGTGGTTCGGCTGCGCCCCTCGGCAAAGCTCGGGACTCCCTTCGGTCGCTCACCATCCCTCGGACCGTCCTTATAACCATCCCGAGCGCAGTCGAGGGACGGCTGCGGTAATTGAGTGATAGAAATCTTCTACACACCAATTGCCGGCCGCCACAAGAGTTCTACGGAAGGGCGCCCGCCGGCATCTGGCAACCGAATTTGCACAAAATATTCGTCACCTGCTATCATAGCCTTCATGCTTTTTTGACTGTAAATATCTCTTGTATTTTTCTTCGCCCACACATTCCCTAGCCATTGAACACCAGTCCAGGCATGAAGGCAGCATATGCCGCATTACCTCACGTTTGCATTTACCGCAGATCACTCTTGCCTCATCGGACCATATTTCGACTGTGTTTCCGCACGCGCATCTTATCTCTTCCGGAAACGGCTTTTTTATACGCTTCGAGCCCGGACATTCCTTAAATAGACTCACTTTTTGTCTCCTTTAATACCTATTGTTATATCCTTAAAAGGAATTTCCTTACCGGAAGCTTCAAGAGCCCTTTTTACGATTTGAAGCATGCCAAAACAACACGGCACCTCCATGTGGATACATACTATAGACTTTATATCGTTATTCTTCAAAATCTGGGTTATCCTTTCCTTGTAAAATTCCGAGTCATCCAGTTTGGGGCAGCCAACCAGTAAGATCCGCCCTTTCAAGAAGTCATCATGGAAATCCGCATAAGAGAAAGGCACACAGTCAGCGGCTATAAGCAAGTCTGCATCCGCCAGATAGGGCGCAACAGGCGGAACGAGCTTGATCTGAATCGGCCACTGTCTAAGCTGTGAAACAAGCCCCGGTCCGGACTCGCCGCCCTCTGGCGTTTCTTCTTTTCTGACCTGACCGCCTTTAGCGGGTGTAACGGAAAATTCCATAACGCTGGAACCCGGGCATCCGCAGGGTAAAGGATGATCGGCTTTTGTAGGCTTTTCTACCGGAATTTCCATATCTCTCTCTTTCAGGAATTCCATTGCCTGCCTGAGGTATTTATGCTCCCCATGGTCTCTCAGGTGGCTTAAATGGGCTTTTATTACGTTTTTGCCCTGCTTTGCGATGTTTTCCATGACCTTTTTCTCGTCATATTGTTCTGCTTCTCTTTTTTCCACTGTAATCGCGCCTTCCGGGCAATGGCCTATGCATCCGCCCAGACCGTCACAGAATAAATCGCTTATGAGGGTCACCTTTCCGTCTATCAATTGCAATGCGCCCTCAGGGCAGTTGGGGATGCACAGACCGCATCCCGTGCATTTATTTTTATCTATTTTTATTATTTTTCTTTCTGACATATTAATTATTCTCCTTATAATAAAGAAAAAACGGTAAGGGATCGCAATTCCGACATAAGGTATCTTTCTAAATCATCTATTTTTTCTTTAAGTTTGCAGCTTTTCGAATGTGGGCATGGTTTTTTCTTAAATGTATGTTCGCTCAATTTTGCCGGGCCCTGAAATATCTCTATTAAATCGATTACCGATATATTGTTTGGCGCGAGGTCCAACATGAATCCGCCGCCTTTTCCTTTATATGATACTATCAGTCCTTTTTTATTCAGAATCTGAAGGATCTTTCTCAAAAATGGCTTAGGTATTTTTAGCTTTCCAGCCAATTCACCTACGGAATATATCCTTCTTTTCTGTTTAGCCACAAAACAAAGGGCTCTTATAGCGTAATCAGTATCCCGTGTTATTAATTTCATATATTACTCCTTCTTGAGTATGCAAATACCTTCCTTCTCCGCATAATCTGAGGTTTCTTAATGTTACTTGATGTTTCTTAAGGTTGCTTTTATCGCAGTATAGCTTCTCTCGTCTTATGTTGCATAGGTTGCAGAAGTTGCTTATATATAGCAAAATTCGACAGTCGAATTCCGCGAATACTCTTTAACCTACTTATAGATAAATGATACCATATTAGTATCATTTTGTCAAGAAAAAAATAAACGGAATCTTCATTCCCTGTTAAAATGTTTTTTTACGTACCCCTCTAGGAGGCGCGCCGCCTCAATCTTGCACTGCCCGCATACTGTGCCCAACTTCGTCCTTTCCTGGAGCTCATATAGTGTCCTCGCTCCGTCCAACACGGCATCTTCTATCTCCTTATCAGTCACATTCATGCATTGACATACCAGGCGCGATTTCTCTTTTTCTACTTTATCACCCATTCCGTTACGGACATAATAATCATCGATGGCTGCGCGCAATGCCTTATCCCCCAAAACCGAGCAGTGTATCTTGTGTTCCGGAAGACCGTCGAGCTTTGTTGCGATGTCTTTCGGAGAGAGATGGTACGCCTCATCCAGAGACATGCCCTTTACCATCTCCGAAAGTACCGAGGTGCTGGCGATGGCGCTCGCGCAACCGTATGTCTTCCATTTACAATCAAGGATGATGCCTCTTTCTTTATCTACTTTTATCACAAACATCATCTGGTCACCGCACTTTATATTTCCTACGATACCCTTTCCGTCATGCTGATAAGATTCATCGTCTTTAAGGACATTGCGCGGATTTATAAAATGGTCTTTTGCCTTTTCCGAGTATATCCACATATTCTGCTCGCTCATCGCTCACCTTTTCCGTATATAGTAGACATGCCTCTAATCTTTTTTATGATCTTCGGGAGCCTGTCCATGACGTATTCCACGTCTTTCATAACATTCTCCCGACCCATACTTATACGTATCGACCCATGGGCGCGTTCGGCCGGCATCCCTGTAGCCAAAAGAACATGGGAGGGGTCGAGCGAACCCGAAGCGCAGGCGGAGCCCGTAGAAACTGCGATACCATCCTGATCGAGATATAATAAAATCGCTTCCCCTTCCGCTCCGTCAAACGACATGTTTAATGTGCCGGCGAGGCAATCGTGAGGATGACCGTTGAATCTGGAATCAGGTATTTTTTCTTCTATGCCCTTTTTAAGCGCCTCTTTTAAGCCAAGCAAACGCTTCTCTTCGTCTTCCATCTCTTTTGCCCGCATATCCACCGCCTTACCAAGACCTATAATGCCAAGGGTGTTTTCCGTACCCGCACGCCTGCCTTTTTCCTGGTGTCCGCCGCGTATCAAAGGGCAGAATGTAACGTCTTTTTTAATATAAAGCGCGCCTATCCCTTTAGGACCATATATTTTATGGCCGGAGAGGGTTAAAAAATCCACGTTCAGCTCACCCACATTCACCGGTATCTTGCCCACGGCCTGGACGGCATCGGTATGAAACAGG
>MHFD01000077.1:28217-31984 GCA_001804045.1 Omnitrophica bacterium RBG_13_46_9 | reverse complement strand
GACGAGATAGAGGCTATATTCAAAGAGTACGGTAAAGCGCCTATCAAAAAAGAAGAAATTAAAGAATGAGAATTTTTCTTGTCAGCATAGTTCTCTCTATCGCGTTGTTTGTAAACGGATGCGGCATAGTCACATATCCTAAAGAAAGGTTGCGGGATTCCATAATAAAACTATGCAAGGATGAGTATGATCTGGACGTAGACATAAGCGTATTCGAAAATACCCTGGCCATATATTTGCCTCTCACGAACCTTTTCGACATAACCCTAAGCCTTAGTAACGATGCCCAGGATAAAATCCAGGATGTCTTGCTGGGCGCCTCGCGGGTGACATTAAGTACCGACGCGGATATAAAATTCTATTGTGTTATAACCCAGGACGTGAGGCTCCCAGAAATCCAGCTGGTCATCATCAAGTATGTAGACGACGTGAAAAGGGCTTTTTTCCAGGATATCTCGCGCAACGAGTACTTTAAAAGGACGATCATAGACATAAATGAAAATCCCCAGGCTAAGAAAGAGAAAGCTATAAAGAATGTATTCGGCAAGATGGAGCTGGAAAAAGAATGGCAGGAGAAGGTGCTGGATGACTTTTTCAGAAGCCCGCCCAGCTCACTGGAGGGCATAGGGTATTGGCAGGGTAAGTTTTATATAAAGAATATCACGCTCGAAGAATTTTTGGCACAGCAGATGGCGAGCCGCATAAAAATGAATTTCAGGGCACAGGATGAGATGAAGAAATACACCATCAGGTCGGTTACGGGTAAATTCATGTCTAGAGAGAATCTTAAGTTTTTTCTTATAGATTTCAGCGCGGAAAGCCTGCTTTTCATAAACGACCCCCAGGAGAAGATATTATCGGAGGAGGAGATTTTCGAAAGCATATTCAAAGAAATAAGCGATGTCATATACGGATATAAATTTGAAAATTTCGATCTGGTGAAGATAATAGAGAATAATACCAATGAAAAACTTTTGGTATCAAAAGAGGATCTGTATTTATTCAAGAGAGGAAAATTAAATATAGGCGCTGTGCTTGAAGCTATACAGTGAGAACCTGATGCCCATTCGGGGTTATAATAAAAACCCTTAAGGGGGGGGCACGGCTAAGCGGTCATGCCCGAGGCCGGTACCTGCGGTTTAAGACTTTATAGCTTAGGGTATGGGCAGAAAGCAGTAAAGGTTGGGTGTTATGCAGGATATAAGATTGAAACCTACGCGCGACGGAGCAGGCGAGGCTATGGTAGAGTTGGGCAAGAGAAACAAAAACGTCGTTGTGCTTTCGGCGGACCTCACGGATTCGACAAGGGCGGAATGGTTTAGAAAGTCGTATCCCGATAGATTTATAGGTTTTGGGGTAGCGGAGCAGGACATGTTCGGGACGGCAGGCGGGCTTGCGCTATCCGGCAAGATCCCGTTTGCGTGCACATTTGGCATTTTCGCTAGCGGCCGGGCCTGGGACCAGATAAGGGTTTCCGTAGCTTATATGAATCTGAACGTCAAGATTATAGGTACCCATGGCGGCGTAACCGTTGGCGAGGACGGTGCGACTCACCAGGCCCTCGATGAGATTGCGCTTATGAGGATATTGCCGAATATGACCGTTGTTGTCCCATCAGACGCTATCGAGGCTTATAAAGCGACGATGCAGGCTGCCCAGATACAGGGGCCTGTCTATATAAGATTGGGAAGAAATCCGGCCCCTATTTTAACTAAGGAAGAAGACGCTTTTCAGATAGGCAAGGCGATTTTATATCGGGATGGAAAAGACGTCACCATTATAGCATGCGGACATTCTTTATACGAGGCCAGGGAAGCTAAGGGTAAGCTGGAGCTGGAAGGCATAAGCGCCAGGGTGATCAATCTGCATACCCCCAAACCGCTTGATAAGGACCTTATATTAAAAGCAGCCGAAGAAACGGGCGCTTTCGTTACAGTCGAGGAACATTCCATATATGGCGGCATGGGCAGCGCAGTCGCGGAATTCATATCCCAGCATTATCCTATCCCCATAAGGATGGTCGGGATAAGAGATAAATTTGGGGAGAGCGGCGCGCCTTTGGAGCTATTGAAATACTTTAACTTGACTACTGATGATGTGGTTAAAGCGGTCCGCGAAGTATTAAAAGCGAAAAGACCACGATGACCGCATAACTGGATTATCAAACCATGATCCTATACGCCCCGGCGAAAGTCAATCTGTATCTCAGGATTCTGGGTAAAAGATCCGACGGATATCATGACATCGAGACGATTTTTGAAAGGATCGCTCTCTTTGATAAAATAGTTTTAAGTTCTTTGAAAGGCAGCGGACCGGGAGAGAGGGGGATAAAGATCTTTTCCGACCACCCTGATGTGCCGGTAGATAAAGACGGCCTCGTCTATAAGACAGTGGACATGTTAAAGAGGCGATTTAATATTTCCAAGGGTATAGAGGTAAGGATCTTTAAAAGGATTCCCGTAGCTTCAGGGCTTGGCGGCGGCAGCAGCGATGCCGCCGCTATATTGACCGGTCTTAATAAGCTATGGAAACTGTCACTCAGTTCGGCCGAGCTTATTGAATTTGGAAAGACCTTAGGCGCTGACATACCATTCTTTCTAAGCGGCAGCTCATTCGCTTTGGCGGAAGGAAGGGGTGATAAGATTGTGCCGCTTGATTGGAAAATGAGATGGTGGCACCTTCTTGTGTATGTGCCTATAAGGCTCTTCTCAAAAGATATTTATGAGATGTACTCAAAAAATGTCGCTTCAGACTTGACAAGAGAGCCCCAAATCACTAAAATACTCCCCCTCGACGCAGCCGCCAAAAGCGACCGCGATAAGGGGAGTCTTGCACGACCGGGGAAAGCCGAAAGGCTATTCCCAAATCCCGCAAAAGTAACATTTGGGAATGTCACCAATTTTATCAAGAATGACCTTGAAGAGGTTGTCCTTAAGAAAGAGCCCATTGTGGCCAAGCTTAAAAAGACGCTTGAAAAAATCGGTCTGGCGCACTCGTTAGTCTCTGGAAGCGGACCAAGTATTTTTATTTTATTTGAAAAGAGAAAGGAGGCGATGGCAGGAAAGGAATTGCTGATCAGGCGTTTCCCTGTTGTTAAACGGGAAGGATGGGAGATTTTCATGGTCCCGACGGCGTAAATACCGTTAAAGAACGATCTTTTAACGGAGCGACCAGTCCTTGCGTGCGGGAAAAGGGCTAACTCAGGTCTTCGCGGAACAAAAATATCAGGATGCCACGAATGATTCGCGAAGATATATGGAACTTTTGCTGGGATGAACAAAGAATGGCATTCGTGGAAGTCAGGGAGGAATAGCATATGGAGATCACAGAAGTTAAAATTGTCTTGAAAGAAGGACCGGATAAGAAACTGAAAGCCTATGCCACGATTACTATTGATAACTGCTTTGTTGTCAGGAATATAAAGGTTATCAAAGGTAATAAAGGTCTTTTTGTGGCAATGCCTTCTCGCAAGATAAGGGAAGCCTGCCCAAAGTGCAATTACAAAAATTCAATAAGAAGCAAATTCTGCAATCAGTGCGGTTCGAATCTTCCCGTTCCTAGCGCCAAACAACCGGATGAGGGTATGAGGCAATCCGAGCACCGGGACATAGCCCATCCGATTACCCTGGAGTGCAGAGAATACATCCAAAAGAAGGTATTGAGCGCCTATGAAAACGAGGCCAAAAGATCCCCGGAGAAACAGGACAGCTCAGACATCGATCAGCCTGGTCCGGCAAAGACATCCACTCCTCCGCAGCAGGGCGAGA
>MHFD01000077.1:26532-28195 GCA_001804045.1 Omnitrophica bacterium RBG_13_46_9 | reverse complement strand
TTTAGGGGATCTAGAGCTGTAGCATATAATTTTCCGGTTAGCCGTTTGAGGTAATACAGGACAGACATGAGCTGATTGACGGGCTGAGATGGAGATTTTTCGGAAACCTAGCGGGATCGCACAGCGTCAGGATAAGATAAAATCGAGATTTATTTGACAATGAAACACGGTGCCCGGTAGTGTCCCGCGTGAAGATTCTCCTGATGAGGTTCTGCGGGATCCCGCCGACGAGTGTATGTGACCAGGATTAGGTAGTGTAATGGTAGCACAGCAGCTTTTGGAGCTGCGCGTCTAGGTTCGAATCCTAGCTGGGCAGCCACTGGTATACATAATTTTGGCGTCTCGCGATTTCCGCCAAATGCTATCGCTTGGGCGGATCCGCCCTCTGGCGGAAGCGTCTAGTAAAAGAAAAATACAGCTAGACGCTAAAGAAGAGTTGCGATATGAATAACATAGCAGCAGTAATATTGGCCGCGGGACGCGGCACAAGAATGAAATCTGAATTACCCAAGGTATTGCAGAAATTGCATTCCAGGCCTCTAATCAGCTTTTTGATAGATATCTTAAAAGACGCAGGTATAAAAAGAATTATTGTGGTTGTGGGTTATAAAGGGGAACTGGTTAGACGCTTATTTCCCGAGGTGGAGACGGTGACGCAAAAAAAGCTTTTGGGTTCCGGCGACGCTGTCAGGGTGACAAAAAGGTATTTGTCGGGGTTTAAAGGCGACATCGTGGTCATGTATGGAGACACTCCCCTTATCCGTAGAGAGACCGTAGAGGCCTTGATAAAAAAGCACAAAAAAGAGAAAACCCCCTGCACGCTTCTGACAGCAGATGTCAGTGACCCGTCGGAATACGGCAGGATCGTAAGGGACGAAGACGGCAATATAGCTAAAATCGTTGAATACAAGCACGCCTCAGATGATGAGAGGGGCATAAGAGAGGTGAACGTGGGCTGCTATTGTTTTAAAAAAGAAGACCTTTTTTCCTGTCTGGGCAGCATAAGGATAAACGCAGAAAAAGGGGAATATTATTTGACGGATGTAGTGGAGATGTTGGCGAAGCGCGGCAGTAAGGTTTCCTCCGTGACCTGCGGGTCCGCTGTTGAGGCGCTGGGCATAAATTCAAGACTTGATTTGGCCACGGCGGAAGATATCTTAAGAAAAAGGTCGCTGGAAATGTTGATGTTAAAGGGCGTAACTATTATTGACCCGGGTTCGACTTTTGTGGATATGCATGCCAAAATCGGTAAAGACGTGATCATACGCCCCCATACCGTTATCGAGGAAGATGTCGTAATAGGGAAAAACTGCGAGATCGGTCCTTTTGCCAGGATCCGCCCCGGCACCGTTATCGGAGATCATGTCGAGATAGGTAATTTTGTCGAGTTGGTAAGAGCTAAAGTCTCTTCCGGGACGAAAATAAAGCATATGACATACCTCGGTGATGCCGTAGTGGGAAGAAACGTCAATATAGGCGCCGGCACCATTACGGCCAATTACGACGGGAAAAAGAAGAATAAGACTATTATAGAAGACGGGGCGTTTATAGGGGTCGGTGCGATCCTTATCGCTCCTGTTAAAATCGGCCGGAACGCTACGGTAGGCGCAGGCAGCGTGGTGACTAAAAATAAGGATGTTCCGCCCGGCGATACAGTTGTCGG
>MHFD01000077.1:23878-26483 GCA_001804045.1 Omnitrophica bacterium RBG_13_46_9 | reverse complement strand
AAGGACGGCGCAGCGTTCCTTCCTGCGGCTGGACGCCGAAAAACAATATACCACGGTTCTCTTTCAGCCTGTTAGCATTTTGCTTATACCCCAAGAGCGGATACCGGGCTAGACGGAGCATTCGAAAGGTTTTTAGCCCCTCGATTCCGCTTGGCGCAATCCTAGGGGTAAGCGTTGCGGATACACATGCGAACGTTAAAAACGCGGGATTTCCATATTGCAGAGACCACAGGCCAGTTATTATTAACCGGTCATGTGATTAGCAAACATGAGAAAACGGAGGGTTTATGAAAGATACTATATCTATATTTGGCGGTAGTTCAAACACAGTGCTTGTGGAAGAGATATGCCGCATATTGAAAGTGAAAAAGGGCAACGTTTCCATCGGAAAATTTTCCGACGGCGAAATAGAGATCAAGATAAATGAAAATATCCGTGGCAATGACGTCTTTGTCATACAATCGACATGCTTTCCGGCAAATGATAACTTGATGGAGCTTCTTATACTCATAGACGCGCTAAAGCGAGCATCTGCCTATAGAATAACGGCTGTCCTGCCTTATTTCGGTTATGCCAGGCAGGATAGGAAGGATCAGCCGCGCGTGCCTATTACGGCAAAACTTATTGCCAACCTATTGACCCGCGCCGGCACCTCGAGGGTCCTGACGATAGATCTGCATGCGGGCCAGATCCAGGGATTTTTTGACATACCGCTGGATCACCTCTACGCGATTAATGTGTTTGCGGATTACTTTAACAGCAAAAATATCACGAACCTGGTTGTCGTTTCGCCGGACGTAGGCGGTATAAAAATGGCCAGGGCCTACTCGAAGATATTAAAAGGAAGCCTCGCTATTGTCGATAATCGCAGGATAAACGACGAAGAAGCCGAAGTCATGAATATAATGGGTGAGGTAAAGAACAAGAATGTTGTAATTGTCGACGATATAGTAGCTACGGCCGGAAGTCTTGTAGAGGCCGCGAAGGCCCTGAAAAAAACAGGCGCGAAAGATATATACGCGACCATAACACACCCCGTATTATGCGGCCCCGCCGTAGAGAGGATAAGCGCCTCTTCCATAAAAGAGCTGATCGTGACAAATACGATTCCTATAGATAAGGATAAATCAATGGATAAAATAAAGGTGCTATCCATAGCGCCTTTACTGGCAAGCGCCATAGAGAGGATCCACAACGAAGAATCGATAAGCATACTGTTTGAGCAGCAGTCTTAATTTAATACTTGCGTTTAATAGACGGCTGCTCCGGGTCCTGGACCCGACACCAAGAAGAGGAGAGGAAAATAAAATGGAAACGATTGTTCTCAATGCGGAAGTTCGAGAAGAAACAGGCAAATCCAAGGTAAAACCGTTAAGGAAAAAAGGCGTTATTCCGGCCGTTATGTATAGGGACGGAAAAGAGTCAATAAATCTAAGCGTGGATAAAAGTGACCTATTCGATGTCCTGCACACGACAGCCGGCGCGAATGTGTTGGTAACGCTAAAGATAAAAGGCGACAAGAAGAAGAAAGACAGGATCTGTATTATTAAGGAGGTGCAGAAGAACCCCCTTAAAGAAGACATCATACACGTTGATTTTAATGAGATATCACTTACCGAAAAGATAAAAGTCAAGGTGCCGGTCCGTACGCGCGGAGATGCCGAAGGCGTAGTCAAAGACGGAGGCGTATTGGATCTTGTGTTATGGGAAGTTGAGGTTGAGTGTCTGCCGACGGACATCCCCGGCAAGATAGAGGTTGAGATAAGCCATATTAAGATCGGAGACGCGGTTTATGTGAAGGACCTGAAGGTCCCGGAAGGGGTAAGAGTCCTGAGCGACCCGGAACTCACCGTTTTGACAGTCATGATGCCGGCCAAGGAGGAGCTGCCCGAAGCCGTGGCTCCGGAGGGTATCGAGGAGCCAGAAGTTATAAGTAAAGGCAAAAAGGAAGAAGAAGAGATACCGGAGGAAGAAGAGAAGCCGGAGAAAGGTGAATCTCCGTCAAAAGGGGAGAAGAAAGAGTAGTATTTTTTGCGCCGTACGGCACATGGCGCGGTACGCTTTTTTACGGACTCGATTTTTTGCCGGACCTTCGCTCAAGAGACGCGCGCGAAGCACAAAACGCAAAAACGATGAAAATCATAATCGGTCTGGGCAACCCCGGATTCAGGTATAGAAACACAAGGCATAACATAGGTTTTTTAGTTGTCAAGGAGTTATCGAAAAGGTTTAATATACCCGTAAGGAAGAGGAGATATAGGGGGCTTTTTGGCAAAGGCGGGATTTCCGGAGAAAAGGTAACCTTGTTTATGCCACAGACCTATATGAATGTCTCCGGAGAAGCCGTAAAGGAGATCATAAAAGCTGAAAAAATAGGTCTTAGCGATTTCCTGGTCATATGCGACGACATAAATTTAAGATTTGGATTTATCCGTCTCAAGAATAAAGGTTCCAGCGGCGGTCATAACGGACTGCAGTCAGTCATGGATTGTCTCAAAAGCAATGAGTTTCCGCGCCTGAGAGTAGGGATAGGGAAAGACCGCACTATCGGCAACGTCGTAAATTTTGTCTTAGGCTCATTTGATTCCGGAGAAAGGCCTCTTTT
>MHFD01000077.1:20612-23855 GCA_001804045.1 Omnitrophica bacterium RBG_13_46_9 | reverse complement strand
GCGAATGCGTTATCGCGTGGATAGAGGAAGGCTCTGATAGGGCCATGGACAGATTTAATAGGCGCCAATCGCCATAAACGCCATAATCACGGTATGGCAGTAGACATAACCGCGAACACTTTATTTAACGCAATAGACGCCGGATATGGCGAGAGTGAGGGGAGATTACGGATTATCCGGGTCTTATGCGCTATCAGCCGTGTTTGGCGTGGAAGATAGGGAAAACCCGCAAGGTTTATGCTTGATTTTGAAACATTAGTATGTTATTATCGGAGGATATTATGAATGAATATGACGGTTTATTTATCATTGACCCGACCAAAGAAAAATCTTTAAAGGAGGTTACCGAAGGCATTAGCGGTGCCGTCCTGAAAAGTAACGGTAAGATAAACAAAGAGGAAAACTGGGGCAAACAGAAATTGAATTACCAAATAAAAAAGAACACAGAGGGGATATATTACAAATTGAATTTCTCCATGGACCCCTCAGCAATCTCTGCTTTAAAAAATACCTATAAACTAAACATGAATATATTACGGGCGATGATCACCCGGGCATGAGGAGGTAATTATGGCTGCTAGTCTGAACAGGGTATTTCTCATGGGTAATCTTACCCGCGACCCTGAATTAAGATACGTGCCAAGCGGAACGGCTGTGGCAAATTTCGACATAGCCGTCAATAGGGCTTATCTGACCCCGTCAGGAGAAAAGAAGCAGGAGACTTCTTTTGTAAAGGTTGTGGTGTGGAGCAGGCGGGCAGAGGTTTGCGCCGAATACCTTACAAAAGGCAGCCCTGTTTTTGTGGAGGGCCGTCTTCGTTCGCGTTCATGGGAGGGGCAGGATGGCCAGAAACGCAGCACCATTGAAGTCGTTGCAAACAATGTGCAGTTCCTAAGAGGGGCCCCTAAAGATAAACCGCAGCCGCCCGCGGCCAGCAAAAGTGTATCCGAAGAGATACCCGAAGAAGAGATAGAATCTATAGATTTGAACGGTAATATTCCTCAGAAAGGCGGGTCTTCTGAGGAAATACCTTTCTGAAGCCGGGAAAGCAGGAAATAAAACATATGATAAAGAAAAAGATGGTAAGAAAAGGTGCAAGAAAGTTTACGAGGAGGGACTCGGAGGGGCAACCCCGGCGGCCCTATCCTTTTATATTGAAGAAAAGAAAATGCCGGTTTTGCGCTGATAAGAACTTAAATATAGACTATTTTGACGGCCAGTTTCTCAGGAAATTCACGACAGAACGGGGCAAGATAATCCCTTCGAGGATTTCCGGCAATTGCGCCAGACATCAGCGCAAACTCGCAAAAGCGATAAAGAGAGCCAGGAACGCGGGCCTTTTGCCTTTCCTGGCGGAGTGAGCTATGGAAATCATACTTTTAAAAGATATAGAAAACCTTGGCCAGGAAGGCCAGACCGTGAAAGTCGAGGATGGTTACGCGAGGAATTTTCTCATTCCGAAAAAAATGGCCGTGCTTTATACCGCAGGAGCGGTTAAGGTCATAGAGGCGAAAAGAAGAAAAGCCGCTTTGAAAGCGGAGAAAGAGAAAAACGCCGCCCAAGAACTGGCCAAGACCATTTCTCAGTTATCTTTGACCATTCCGGTGGAAGCCGGCGTGAATGATACGCTGTTCGGCAGCGTTACGGCCGATACGATCTTTAACGCCCTCCAGCAGGAGGGCATACACATAGACAAAAGGAACATCAGCATCGACGAACCGATAAGGAAATTGGGTATATATACCGTCGAAGTGAAACTGTATCCCGAGGTAAAAGAAAATTTAAAGGTTTGGGTCGTTAAAAAGTGAGCACGGTCACGGCCTTAAGACAGGCTTCGGGAGCGGCGAACCCCCTTTTATATTTCAACTTACCATTTGTGCCTTTAACGCCAGGGTTCGGGGATGTCCCGCAAGAGGATCTGTAAAACCCGAGTTTATTAAGACAGAAGTTTTTGTGAATTTTAGGGTTCGTTAAAAATGGCACCCGTAAAAGAACTTGTTGAAAAAATACCCCCCCAAAACAATGACGCAGAAGTGGCAGTTCTGGGTTCGATGCTTTTAGATAAAGAGGCCATAGCGAAGGTCATCGAACTCTTGGATGAATCTTTTTTTTACAAACAATCACACAGGGCGATATACTCGGCTATTATAGGCTTGTATGACAGGAACAAAGCGATCGATATAATAACGCTCGTTGAGGAGCTGAGAAGCGTGCAGTTATTGGAAGAAGTCGGCGGACCCGCGTATATTGCCTCTATCGTCTCGAGTATCCCTACAGCGGCAAACATAGAGCACTATGTCAAGATCGTAAGGGAAAAGGCTATTTTGCGCAATCTCATATCAACGGCCACCGATATTGTATCAAAAAGTTACGATAATACGGCCGGCGTAGACGAACTTCTGGATCAGGCCGAGCGCATGATTTTTGATGTCACTACGAGAAAGGTGGAAACAAGAGTCTCTTCCATAAAAGATGTAATAAAGAGCAGCATAGAGACTATAGATAACCTGTATCAGAGGAAAGAGAATATCACGGGTATCGCTACAGGATTTCATGATTTTGATGTCATGACCGCGGGGCTTCAAAGGTCAGACTTGATTGTCGTGGCCGGTAGGCCGTCTATGGGTAAGAGCGCTTTTGTCAGCTGCATAACAGAGCATGTGGGAACGGTGGAGAATATCCCTATGGCATTCTTCAGCCTGGAGATGTCCAAAGAGCAGCTTGTCCAAAGGATGCTGTGTTCACACGCCAGAGTAGACGCCCATAAAGTCAGGACAGGTTTTCTTTCGCAGTCAGACTGGCCAAAGCTTGTCAATGCTGCCGGTAAACTTTCGGAATCGCCTATTTACATAGACGATACCCCGGGTTCGTCAGTGCTGGAATTACGGGCAAAGGCCCGTAGGATGAAATCCCAGTACGATATAGGGCTTATCATAGTAGATTACCTGCAGCTTATGCAGGGGTCCGCGGGAATAGAGAACAGGCAGCAGGAGATTTCCGAGATTTCCCGTTCTCTAAAAGCCCTGGCCAGAGAATTAGTGGTCCCGTTAATAGCTGTCAGCCAGCTTTCAAGGGCTGTTGAGCAAAGAGCCGACCGAAGACCGCAGCTGTCTGATTTGCGTGAGAGCGGCGCCATTGAGCAGGATGCAGATCTGGTTGTTTTGCTTTTGAGGGAAGAGTACTATAATCCCACGGAGGATAATAAGGGAATAGCCGAGATCATCGTGGCCAAGCAGCGAAACG
>MHFD01000077.1:19765-20593 GCA_001804045.1 Omnitrophica bacterium RBG_13_46_9 | reverse complement strand
ATTAGCGTTTCTCAATGAATACACAAGGTTTGAAGATTTGGCCAAAGGAGATGAATTTTAACATGGGATTTAAACGTACGCACGGGCGGACACGCAAGATAACGGACCTTTTTATGAGGCCGAATGTTATAGTGGGATTTGCCCTGGTTGCCATGATATTGTCGTTCCTTTTTGGTGTTATTTCCGAGGCGCAATCTTCAAGCAGCAAGGTCGTCCGAGTCATTAGCGTCGATGGAAACAAGGCCATAAGCACCCCTACCATACTCTCCAAAATAAAAACAAAACCCGGAAGCGTCTTTTCACAGGAGGTCACGACTGACGACATTAAGAGGCTTTACGCTTTGGGATATTTTACGGATGTCGCTATCGACGCGGAAGATTATGAAGACGGCGTGAAGGTGACGGTCATAGTCGAGGAGAAACCCGTTATAGCGGATATTGTCTTTACGGGCAATAGCAGGATCCGCACACAGCAGCTTAAAAAGGTCATGCAGACCAAAGCGGGTGATATGCTTAATTACAGCAAACTCTCGGAAGATATTTCAGCGATAAAATCTTTTTATGCGAATAGCGGCTTTCATCAGGCCGAGATCAAATATACATTGGACAAGAACAGCGAACTGAACGAGGCTACGGTCAGGATCACGATAGACGAGAAGGCGCGCATGAGGATAAAGCGTATTTTTATAGAAGGCAACAAGTCCGTAAAGAAGAAGAATATATTGGAACTCATGCAGACACAGCCGGCCTGGTTTTTTAGGCGAGGTTATTTTGATGACGAGATGTTTGAAAATGATTTAGCCAAAATAAAAAGGTACTACCAGGACC
>MHFD01000077.1:19558-19670 GCA_001804045.1 Omnitrophica bacterium RBG_13_46_9 | reverse complement strand
CCCAGACCCAGAAACTGGACGTCATATTTGACATAGACGCCAAAGATATCATCTACGTAGGGAAGATTGACATTAAGGGCAATACCAAGACAAAGGACGTGGTTATAAGGCG
>MHFD01000077.1:15544-19537 GCA_001804045.1 Omnitrophica bacterium RBG_13_46_9 | reverse complement strand
TTCGTGCAGGTAGTGCAGAAAAATTTCGACCTTTTCAATCTCCCATACTTTACCGGTGACGGCCAGAAGCTTGCCCTCAGGGCGGAGCTCGGGACGGTGAGACGCGACTTCGACTTGAGCTGGACAGAGCCGTGGATATTCGATTATCCCCTCTCCTTTGGTTTTGACGCGTACCACAGGACGCATTTGAGGACGACACACGTGGGCTATGGCTATCAGGAGGTGCGCTCCGGCGGCGATCTCAGGTTTGGCAAGGAGTTTTTTGACTATTTAAGAGGTGATCTTTTGTATAGACTGGAGAACGTGGATATATCGGATATATCGTCGGAAGCATCGCAGGATTTAAAAGATGAGGAAGGAAAAAAATGGCTGAGCACCGCTATATTCGGGATTCAATTTGACAATAGGGATAATATTTTCAGCCCGACCCGCGGTGTTATCGCCGGTATTTCCGTGAATAATACCGGCGGTTTTCTTATGGGAGATAAAAGTTTTATCAAAGGTTATCTGTGGGGCAGTTTTTATTATTCCCCCATAAACAAAATAGTGATTGAGATACAGGGCAGGGCCGGCCTGGGTAATAGCTACGGGAATACGGATAAGCTCCCTATCTATGAAAGGTTCTACGCCGGAGGCGCGGACACGATAAGAGGTTATCGCGAGAGGAAAGTAGGACCGAGGGATCCTTATTCCAACGACCCCATAGGAGGGGAGTCTACCTTGATAGGAAACGCGGAACTGACATTTCCGATATATGAGAAGCTGATCAAGGGCGCCATATTCTACGACATTGGCAATGTCTGGGAAAACGCGGGAGATTTTGCCCAGGGCAGCTATAAACAGGGAGCCGGTGTCGGGGTCAGGGTAAAGACGCCCATAGGCCCTATAAAAATAGATTGGGGTTACCCCTTAAGCGATAACGAGGGTGATAAGAAGGAAGGACAGTTTTACTTTTCCGTGACTCACGGATTCTAGAGGCGCCATGCGGCAGATAACGCATTTCGCGCCATTTTCGGGTTTCAGGTCGGAGTTTTCAGCTGTTATTAGAAAGTAAAAAAAGATTAACCTAAAATCACGCATGAGCCTTATGGCATATGTGTCATTAATGGTTATTAGGGTGTTACAAAATTATGATTACAGTGATTAAGGATAAGATTACAGAGATTGCTTCTCTAAGAAAAAGCGGTGTAATCTTTTTTAAAATCGATGTAATCACAGACTAAAATACGTTAAATGAGGGAGGGCAGAAATGGGCAAGAAATTCGTGGTTATGGCGATCGTTATTGCTTGTGTTGTTTTATCCGGCAACGTTTTTGCCGAAGGGCTGAAAGTGGGGGTCTTGGATTTCAGAAAAGCGGGCACCGAATGTAAAAAAGCAAAAGTATTTCAGGAAGAACTCAATAAAAAACGCGACACTACTCAAAAAGAGCTTGATAAGATGGCGGAAGAGATGAGGAAACTGAAGGACGAGATAGATCTTATGGCCGAAGAAGCGAAAGAGAAGAAACAGCAGGAGTTAAGGGAAAAAACAAGGGAATTCAACGAAATAAGGAGAACCAGAGGCGAAGAACTTATGATGTGGCGGGATGATAAAATGAGGGAGATAGGCAAGGATATCATCGATGCCACGAATAGCTTTGCCGAGAAGAATGGGTACGATCTGATAATTGACCAGATGGCCGCCGTATATTCTTCCAAAAAGTACGATATCAGCGACGAAGTTTTGAAGGAATTGAATAAATAGAGGCCATCTAATAAATACTTGTAATGGCCTCGTATTGCGAGGAGGCCTGTCAAGGCCGACGAAGCAATCCTTTAGGTTGTTTCGTTTTTCTTGCAGCGACTATTTATGAGACAGCTTCTAAACACAACCCTGTACCGCGCTCTTTTTTTTGGAGGACCCGGGGCGCGAAAGACATGGGACTGCCCATATTTTGCATTGGTAAGGATATGGCAATAAAAAAAGAAATGACATTGGAAGCGCTTGCCTCTGAGCTTAAAGGCGAGCTTATAGGCGACCGGGATCTTTCCGTCAGAAATATATGCGACATAGAAGAGGCTGAAAAAGGGGATCTGGCGTTTATAACAGGAAAAAAATACGCGTCTTTCCTGGAAACTACAAGGGCTTCGTGCGTCATCGTCCCCAACGAAATAGAGAAAGCGCGCGTATCTATTATAAAATGCAAAAACCCCAATCTGGCGTTTAAGAGGGCCGTAGAGCTGATCGCGCCTGACCATATACCCCTGCCGAAAGGCGTCCACAAGACAGCGTCTATCGGCAATGGTGTTGCG
This sequence comes from Omnitrophica bacterium RBG_13_46_9, assembly GCA_001804045.1. Taxonomy (GTDB): domain Bacteria; phylum Omnitrophota; class Gorgyraeia; order JABMRN01; family RBG-13-46-9; genus RBG-13-46-9. Next base: position 17,245 of record MHFD01000077.1, on the reverse strand, counting down.
TTAGGCAGGGAGGTAGCCCTGGGCGCCTACGCAGTGGTGGAAGACGGCGCAGAGATAGGCGACGGAACGGTTATTTACGCGCATTGTTACGTAGGCTGCGCTACAAAAATCGGCAAAAATTGCATCATTTATCCGAATACTACCATCCGCGAAAACGTAAAGATCGGGGATAGGGTTATCGTGCATCCGGGATGCGTGATAGGTGGCGACGGCTATGGGTATGAACGGACCCAAAGAGGCCATGAGAAGATCCCGCACCTTGGGGATGTCATTATAGAGGATGATGTTGAGTTGGGCGCGTGCGTTACGGTGGACAGGGCCAAAATCGCGCATACGAGGATAGGCAGGGGTACTAAGATCGACAATCTTGTGCAGATAGCGCACAATGTGACTATAGGGGAAAATTGCATCATTGTCTCTCAATGCGGCATCTCGGGCAGCACCAAGATCGGAAATAACGTCATTATGGCCGGGCAGGTCGGCCTGGTTGACCATATCGAGATAGGCGACAATGTGATGATAGGCGCCAAGTCGGGCCTCATGAAGTCCGTTCCGCCGAATACGATAGTATGGGGTATCCCTGCCAGACCCGCGGAAAAGACAAAGATGATGCATATCCTGTCATACAGGCTTCCCGAGATTTACGAGAGGTTAAAGGCCGTAGAGGAGCATCTCGGCATAAAAAAATCCAGTTGGAAGAGCAAAAAACAATAGCGAAAGATTTTTTTCTGGAAGGAAAAGGCCTTCAGACCGGCAAATCCGTGAAGGCCTTTTTTTATCCCGAAAAGGAGAATGAAGGCATAATCTTTAGAAGGACAGATCTGGAGGGCGGGACTTCGGTACGTCTTAAGGATCTATCGATTCTGGATACGGATAGACGAAGCAAGATAGGTTTCGGGCAGGGTAACTATGTAGAGACGGTCGAGCATGTCCTGGCTGCCCTTTGGGGGGCCGGGATCGATAATATAAGGATAGAATTGGACGGCTCAGAGATGCCTGCGCTGGACGGTAGCGCGGTCGGATTTTTGGAGGCGATTAAAAAATCAGGTATCAGAAAGCAAAGCGCCCCCAGGGAAGTCGTGGAGATAAAGGAACCGCTTTGGGCGGAGGATGAAAAATCTTTTTTGGGCATTTTCCCAAGCAATGCTTTTAAGGTCTCTTACCTTCTGGAGTACCCCAGCCCGGCCATAGGCAGGCAGTTTTTTAGCAGCGTCCTGGATCCCGACCTCTTTCAGAAGGAGATCGCTCCGGCCAGGACCTTTTGCCTTAAAGAAGAAGCGGAAGCCCTTTTGAAGCAGGGTTACGGAAGAGGCGCTGATCTTGAGAATACATTGGTTATGGATACAGACGGTCCGATGGACAATACCTTGAGATTTGCCGATGAGCCGGTAAGGCATAAGGTATTGGACCTGATCGGCGACCTGTATTTGCTGGGTAGGCCCATAAAGGCGAGGGTTATCGCCATCCGCAGCGGCCACAGGCTTAATCTGGAATTAGTAAGAAAGGTGATGGTTGGATTATGCAGGTGAATATCGATGTAAACGAAATTAAAAAATACTTACCGCACCGGTATCCATTTCTTTTGGTCGACAGGATTGTGGATATCGAAAAGGCAAAGATCGTCGGCATTAAAAATGTCACCGCGAACGAACCGTTCTTTCAGGGGCATTTTCCGGAGCACCCCGTGATGCCGGGCGTGTT
>MHFD01000077.1:14407-15536 GCA_001804045.1 Omnitrophica bacterium RBG_13_46_9 | reverse complement strand
GGTCGGGGAAACAATAGTCGCTGAGGCGGATCTATTGGTCAGCTTAATAGATGCGTGATCTAAGACCCTGTAAGGCGGATAATCGTTTTGGCGTATATGATGAAATCCTACCTGTCTTTTTTAAACACTAAATACTAAACGCTGGACGATTCCGCCGGGACGGCTTTTCTTGAGGCGCTTAAAGAGGCGGATTTGCATTTTGGCAAAAGGCGCTAAATGAGAAAAATACGATGGAAAAAATAGGTCTTATAGCAGGAGGCGGCAGACTCCCCGTTATTTTTGCCAGAGAGGCGCGTAAAAGAGGCGCGTATATAATAGGGTTCGCCATAAAGGAAGTTGCCTCCCAGGATCTTGATACCGCATGCGATAAGGTGCACTGGCTCAACACGGGCCAGATCAAAAAATTCCTGTTTTTGCTTATGGTGGAGAGGATTAAGAGGATTGTGATGTTGGGCAAGGTCGACAAGTCGATTGTGTACGGCAGCGTAGAGGAAGGGCAGGATTATTTAAACCTTTTAAAGAACGCCAGGGATAAAAGCGATTATACAATTCTAGACCGTATCACGTCCGAATTGGGCAAAAGGGGCGTAGAGGTTAAGAGCGGCATGGAATATCTATCGGACCTGCTTTTGCCGAAAGGGGTTTTGACAAAAAGACATCCTTCACAGGAAGAGACCGAGGACATATCATTTGGATTCAGCGTAGCCAAGGAGTTGGCCCGATTGGATATAGGCCAGACCATCGTCGTCAAAGATAAGGCCGTTGTGAGCGTTGAGGCGATGGAAGGCACAAACCGGACCATTGAAAGAGCCGCGGAGCTTTGCGCCGGAGGATTCGTTGTCATCAAAGTATCCCGCCCACATCAGGATATGAGATGGGATGTCCCCGTGGTCGGCCCGGAAACAATTAAAGTAATAGCGGAGAATAAGGGCAAAGTCCTGGCCATAGAAGAAAAGAGGATGTTTCTAGTAGAGAAAGAGACCTGTGTCAGTCTGGCAGACAGTAACGATATCTCTATAGTTGTAGGATAAGGATCGGCGTCTCTTTGATCCTAAATCTCTTTTTTAATGGCCGCCCAGCGGGGGGGCATCTTTTTCAGCGATAAAATCAGCTATTATGCGGGCGGCGC
>MHFD01000077.1:143-14361 GCA_001804045.1 Omnitrophica bacterium RBG_13_46_9 | reverse complement strand
GTTTTGGATCTGCTCTTCCGACCTTTTATCCGACGAGATAATAGATAATATTTCAGAGGCAAGCCTTTCGGGCCTGGCATCGTACTGGACTATTTCTGGCACGATCCGGCGCTTGGCTATTATATTGACCAGGCCTATGGAACGGGTTTTCGCGAAGATCTTAAAAAGGAGAAATGTAAGAAAAGATGTCTTATACGTGATGAGCATGGGCCGCTCCATTATGGCGCTCTCAAGCGTCGCCGTTCCTGAAGCGGTGAATACAAAATCCGATAAAGATAAGCACCCGTAACTGTTGTCCTTGATTACGGTAATACCTATGTCCGACTTCTTTAATATCCTGCCATAGATCTCATCTTCCACGCCGGAACTTTTCAACAGGACAAATTGAACATTCTTCCGTTTTGATATTAGATCCGCGGTTTTGAGCATCAGGGGGAGTATTTTCTTAACCTCTGATTCCCTGGAACCCGGCAATAGAGCGATGGTGGTCTTTTTATCCTCGAGTCCGTACGATTTTCTGTCAGCCGGAGACGGTCTTTCAGTGTCAAGAAGCGGATGTCCCACGAAGGTCGCGTCAATGCCGTGCTCCTTGAAGAGATCCTCCTCGAACTCCAAGATCACTATCGCCTTGTCTATATATTTTTTAATATACCGGATCCTGAATTTTCCCCAGGCCCAGACCTGGGGCGTGATGTAGTAGATAACGGGGATGCCTCTTTTTTTCAGGATCTTCGCCAAAGTGAGATTGAAACCCGGATAATCAACAAGGACAGCGAGACCGGGAGGGGTATTGCGTATTTTTTCAGTAATTCTTTTATAGGCCCGGTGTATCTCTTTTAACTTCAAAAAAATTTCCCAAACGCCTATTATGGAGAGCTTTTCCATCCTTTCGACGAGCTCTGCCCCCGCATCCTGCATCCTTTTTCCGCCTATGCCGAAAAAGCGCAGGTCCGGATTCAGTCTTTTCAGATTATTGATAAGGTTAGCGGCATGGATGTCGCCGGAAGTCTCCCCGGCGATTACGAGGACAGTGTTTTTCATTTCCGATCCGGCCTTACAGATTACATTGGCCCCAATCGCGGATTCTCGCTTGGGCGCGCTAAAGGCGCGAAGGGGTGTCTTTGCGGTGTGCGTATTTACCCATGAACCAGAAAGCCACGCCTGTAAGGGCGCGGATGAATGGCTTTCGGTTCAGGGTTCCGCTCCACCGATAGAGCGGAACCCTGTAAAAAGAGAAGCCACCGCTGTAAGGCGGTGGAGCTTCACTTATTAGAGGACTTTATCTTTTCCAGGATGTCCATGGCTACGCTGAGAGCCAGCTTTCCTTCCCTTCCAGAGACAATCGGCTTTGTGCTGTTCTGGATGCAGGAAATGAAGGATTTGAGCTCCTGTTTAAGGGGCTCCGTTTTCTCTATCTTTATCTTTTCCTTTAGCAATTTATTATCCGTCTTCCTGACTATAAATGCGTCCTGATGAAGATAGTTAAGGGTTATGTATGAGTCATGTTGGGATATCTTTATTTTCCGCACCTCTTCCTTCGTGACGCGGCTGGCCGTAATATCGGCTATAGTCCCGTTTTTAAAATTAAGGCGGACATTGGCTATATCCTCAAAAGGCGAAAAAGTGCTTATTCCGACCGCTTCTATGGTTTCGACCTCTGATTTTACAAGGGAGAGAATAATGTCTATGTCGTGTATCATAAGGTCTAATATGACGCCTACGTCCCTCACGCGCTTTTTCTTTTTGTAAGGGCCCGCCCTATGGCACTCGATGAAGCGCGGGTCTGTCAAAAAGGGTTCCACCGCCCTTACCACAGGGTTGAATCTCTCGATATGGCCTACCTGTATGATGAGATTCTTCGAATCCGCTATATCTATGAGCTCCTGGGCCTCGGCCACGGTCTTTGCGATAGGTTTTTCGATCAGGACATGGATATTGTTATTCAGGAAATCTTTGGCTATCTTGTAATGGAGTTCTGTGGGGACGGCGAGACTGACCGCTTCCACTTTGTCGAAGAGAGTCCTGTAATCAGGGAAATACCAGACGCCGTATTTTTTCGCTACCTTTTTGGCCCGTTTTTTGTCTATGTCGCATACGCAGACAAGGTTAGCGTTTTTTATCTGTGAGTATACGCGGGCATGAAGGGAACCAAGGTACCCTACACCGACAACACCTACATTGACATTGTTCATCTTGTGTTTTCCTGGGACATTTTAAGAGCGAATTATACCATATATATCTTATGGAAGCAAGCATTTTTCCTCGACAAATGATGATATATATGATAATATCCTATGCTAATATATATAAGGGGAAATACAATCGAAATACAGTTGAAATACATCGATACTTATAGATACTTATTGAAACTTATGGATACTCATTGAAACACATTGATATACGGTTGAAATACATTGATTCGATGGCTCTTAGCTCGTAGGTATGTAGGTTATAGGGAACTCGTTACGTAGGACCCTCCTACGCCGTAGATGAATCTCATTGTAGGTATGCTTCGGAGAGGCAGGCGTGGGACGTCCGCTCCCTAAGGTCGCTTGGACGTAGGACGATTTGAGTTCGAGTTATTGCGACTCCGTGTCATTGCGAGCGAACTTGTTTTAGGTAAGCGGAGCGTGGCAATCTCAAACCAGCTCGTAGCTCTTGGCTCATAGGTAGTAGGTGGTAGGGAGTAGGGAGAGGTTTCTTGAAGTTGCGGGAAGTTTCTTTAGGTTTCGGGAGGTCGCAGGAGGCCACTAAAAGTTGCAAAGGTTACAAAGGTTGCTAAAGGTTGCAGAGGTTACATAATTGTAAAGAAGGCAACATTTGCAACCTCTGAAACCTTTGCAACCTATGAAACATAAAACGGGAGAAACTATACTGCAATGAAACGCAACCTTAAGAAACATTAAGCAACATCAAGAAACCTTAAGAAACCTTCGATTATTGAAATTCATCGAAACCTATTGAAACGAATTGAAATACGATTGGAATACAGTGATTTATGGATAATGTGGACATAAAATATTATAGAAGGTTAATAGGGTTCGTGGGGCCCCATATCTGGGTTCTGGCGTTAGCTTTTCTATGTATGCTTGTATACAGCGCTCTTAACAGCCTTTCCCCGACTGCGCTTATACCCGTGGTAGATAACATCATAAGCGGTTCTAAAATAGTCATCCCTGCGCATGTAGAGGCGCCGCTCTTTATTACGGCACTGGTTGACAGGATAAATAGTCTGCCGTTAATGCGGCTTATGGTAATAATACTTATCGGAGCTCTGGTATATTTCTTACTTAGAAATCTCTTTGATTTCCTGCAGGTTTACCTTATGAACGATGTCAGCGAGAGAGTGGTAAGAGATGTGAAAGACGCCATATACAAGAAATTGATGTCGCTATCCATGTATTTCTATAGCAAGAACCCCACCCCTAAACTCATGTCGCGCATAACATATGACGCCAACATAGTAAGAGACTCCATAAGTACGGGCTTACTCGATATCATATTAAGGCCAATCGAGATTATTAGCCATCTTGCGGTTTTGATTTGTGTTGTCACGTTCTTTGGCATACCCCTGGGATTTATATTCACGAGCCTGATCCTGTTTCCATGCATACTTGTACCCGCGGTTATGATATCTAAAAAATTACGCAAAATAACGACAAGGTCCCAGGAAAAGATGGGGGACATAAATACCATTCTTTTTGAGATAATAACCGGGATGCGCATAGTCAAGGCCTTCTCTATGCAGGATTATGAGTATGAAAAGTTTAAGAAGCAGAATAACGTCTTTTACAAATTAGCCATGAAGGCCGTGAAGAGGATCAACATCATAAGCCCCATAAATGAATTTACAAGCGCCATATATCTTGTGGTGGTCATATATTTAGCCAGCAGGCATATAATATCCGGTAGTCTTTCCTGGGGCGCATTTACGGTATTTTTGGCCTCGGTCTTACTGATGATAAAACCTGTAAAGCGTCTAAGTAAGGTATACGCCGTTCTTCAGCAGTCTCTCGCCGCGGCGACACGGATTTTCAGGATTCTGGATACAGAGGATATTATCAGAGAAAAGGAAGGCGCGATTTTGCTTCCGGAATTAAGCCATGACATATCTCTGGAACATATCTGGTTTAGATATGATAATAATTATGTTCTGGAAGACATAACGTTAAATATAAAAAAGGGAGAGATTATAGCCATTGTAGGTCCTAGCGGAGCCGGAAAGACCACACTTATAAACCTTATACCGCGTTTCTACGATCCATTAAAAGGGACGATCAGCATAGACGGTATGGATCTTAAAGATGTTACTCTTAAGTCATTGAGAAACAATATAGGCGTTGTGACTCAGGAAATGCTGCTTTTTAACGATACGGTCACGGCCAATATTTCTTACGGAAGCAGTGGGTTTTCAAAAGATGACATTGTAAAAGCTGCAAAAGTTGCTAACTCCGATGATTTCATCATGCGTTTGCCTGAAAAATATGACACAATTGTCGGAGAGAAAGGCTTTAGGTTATCTGGCGGCGAAAAACAAAGGCTTGCCATAGCCAGGGCTATATTCAAAAACCCCCCTATTCTCATTCTTGACGAGGCCACTTCACAGTTAGATACCGAGTCGGAACGGCTTGTTCAGGAGGCCATAGACCGCCTGATGGAAGGCAGAACCGTGCTTGTCATAGCTCATAGGTTGAGCACTATAAAGCACGCTACTAAGATAATAGTGTTGGATAAAGGAAGAATTGTAGATGTTGGCAGCCACCGGGAACTTATGGAAAGAGGGGGCTTATATAAAAGACTGTATGATATGCAGTTTAAGGATGAGTAGTAACGCATGGATCACGATAGATGGACAAGAGGGGGTATATCCTGTGTCAAAGTAGTTGACAGTGGGGAATTGTCGGCTATAATAATGAAATAACGATGATAGCGGATGCCATAAAACTCATTTTTAAAGGTTTATTTTACTGACAGTATAACACTAAAAATAACAATAGTATAAGGGAGGTATTTCAGAATGACTACTAAGAAAGAGACAGCTTTAGTTAAGCAATTGCTGGAGGCGGGGGTTCATTTTGGCCACCAGACAGGGAAGTGGAACCCGAAAATGAAGAAATTCATATTCGGCGAGAAGGAAGGGATATATATTATAGACCTGGAAAAGACCGCGAAAAACCTGCTCGAGGCATGTAAATTTCTTAATGAGACGGCGGCCGCGGGCAGTTATATTCTATTCGTAGGGACAAAGAAACAGGCCCAGCATATTATCAAGGAAGAGGCTGAAAAATGCGGCATGTTTTATGTCACCCAGCGCTGGCTGGGCGGCGCCCTTACGAATTTTCTTACCATAAGAAAGAGCGTGAAAAAGCTGGAATCTTTCGAAAAGATGAAGGAGGACGGCACCTATAATAACCTGTCTAAAAAAGAGAAATCAACAATCGATAAAAAGATCGCAAATCTGTTGAAAAACCTTGAGGGTGTCAGGAAGATGGACCGGCTGCCGGGGGCATTGTTTGTAGTAGACTCTAAGAAAGAGGATATCGCTGTCCACGAGGCCAATAAACTTTCCATACCGGTCGTGGCTCTGGTAGATACGGATTGTAATCCGGATAAGATAAATTATGCCATTCCCGGCAATGACGATGCCATAAAGTCCGTAAATTTTATAACATCAATTATTTCTAAAAGCGTGCTGGAAGGCAGGAATCAATTCTTAGCCAGCAAAAGGGATATTGAGGCCGGGCGGGTGCCCTTCGAGGAAGACCATAAAGCCGTCGAAGATAAGGAAGTCGAGGAACTGATAGAGGGAGACATCAGGCTGGAGAAAGCCGCGGAAGAACAGGTCAAGGATAAGCCGATAAAGAAGAAGAAAGCGAAGCCGTGACCGGCGTGAAAAAATAGCGTCCCGCCAGAAGCCGATCCCTCTCTGCTGCAAAGCCCGACGTAAGCAGGGCGCTTTAGGCAAAAGGCATGCGGTTTGGCCCAATACAAAACCGCGCACCCCGCTCCAATTTACACAATATGCATTGAATGGCGGATTAAGAAGTTGACGCAGTCCGGAGATTTATTTTACCCATGAACCAGAAAGCCACGCCTGTAAGGGCGCGGATGAATGGCTTTCGGTTCAGGGTTCCGCTCCACCGATAGAGCGGAACCCTGTAAAAAGAGAAGCCACCGCTGTAAGGCGGTGGAGCTTCACGAAGATAATATTTTTGCCGGAAATCGGGACGGGACCCGGTTCGGATTTTAGATTGAGAATAACGTAAAAGAAGGGTTTAAGAAGGTTTTTACCGCGCGAAGCGTCTCACGTTGAAATTCTGCGGGATGCCGCATGGCGGCACGATTTACGCAAGTCCAGGTCTAATTAAACCCGCCTTCGCGGAATTCCTTACCTGTTGTGGTGGGGATGGATAGCGCGAAGGGAATTCCGCTTCGGCGAGGTTTTCCGCCGGTATTTTTGTGCGGCGAGACCTCGCCACGCAAAAGCGTGGAGGGTCGCCGAAGCGAAGAAACAGATTCCACGAGTGTCCTTAGACAGGCTTGAGGATGGTTCGAATAATAGTTTTCGAAGGATCGTGAGCGAAGTCGGACCATAAGCCCGTGGAGCTTCAAAAAGAGGTGTTTATGCTAGATGCCATTAAAAGACTCAGGGAGAAAACCAGCGCCGGTGTCATGGATTGCAAAAAGGCCCTTAAGGAAGCGAAGGGTGATGTGGAGAAAGCGATCGAGATACTCAGGAAGAAAGGGGTTAAACTCGCGTCTCTTAGAAGCAGTCGCGCCGCGAAAGACGGACGGATAGAAAGTTACATACACTCAAACGCCAAGATAGGGGTCTTGGTCGAGGTCAATTGTGAGACGGATTTTGTGGCGCGGAATGAGGATTTCAAAAAATTTGTCAAAGACATAGCCATACACATAGCCGCGATGAAACCAAGATATGTGAAAAGGGAAGATGTCCCGGCGGAAGTACTGGAAAAAGAAAAGGAGATTCTCGCGGCCCCTTTGAAAGATAAACCGAAAGAGACGCTTGATAAAATACTGGAAAGCAAGCTGGAAGGCTTTTACGAGGAGGCGTGTCTTTTGGACCAGCTTTTTGTTAAAGACCCGAAAATGAGGATTAAAGACCTCCTTCACGCATTGATCGCAAAAATAGGTGAAAACATCGTCATCAGAAGATTTATGCGATATCAGCTGGGAGAGGAGATTTGAAAATCAGGATAAGAAGATCTGTGACAGACGGCAGCGTATAACGCGATATGCGGCCATCTGCGGGAAAGCAAATTGAGCATAATGCCCGTTGGTTATCCGCGCATATGAAGACCATGGTCAAAGCAAAATATAAACGCATACTTCTCAAGATAAGCGGTGAGGCCCTTCAGGGTAAGAAGGGATATGGTATTGACCCTGATGTGATGCTTTCGATCGCCGAACAGATCAAAGAAGTCCAGGAACTTGGCGTTGAGATCGCGGTTGTTATCGGCGGAGGGAACATATTCAGGGGGTTAAAAGCCGCGACTACAAAAGGGATGGACCGCGCTACGGCAGATTATATGGGGATGCTTGCCACCGTCCTTAATGGCCTGGCCCTGCAGGACGCCTTGGAGAGGATAGACGTCTTTACCCGCGTCCAGACGGCTATACAGATGCAGGAATTAGCGGAGCCTTACATAAGAAGAAGGGCTATAAGGCATCTGGAAAAGAAGAGAGTCGTTATATTTGTCTGCGGGACAGGCAATCCATATTTTACAACCGATACGACAGCGGCCCTTAGGGCTACTGAGATCGGCGCCGACATCATTTTAAAAGCCACAAAAGTAGACGGCGTCTACACCAAGGACCCGATGGAAGACAAGGATGCTAAGAAATATAGCAGGGTCAGATATATCGATGTCCTCAAGAAGGGGCTTAAGATTATGGATGCGACGGCGATAAGTCTATGCATGGATAATAACCTGCCCATCATAGTCTTTAACATTAATAAAGAAGGAAACATAAAAAGAGTGGTTACGGGCGCAAAATTGGGTACACTTGTGTATTGATAAGAGGGGGGTGATTTCTCTTGGCTATTACCGCTAAAGAAGTATTGAAAGAACTTGAAAATAAGATGAAGAAGACCGTTGAGGCCACCGAAAGGGAATTCTCTACTATACGCACGGGCAGGGCTCACTCCAGCCTTGTAGAAGGGATAAAGGTTGAGTGTTACGGGACTTCAATGCCCATTAAACAGCTGGCCAGCGTTTCTACGCCGGAGCCGCGCCTTATCGTTATCCAACCCTGGGATAACTCCATACTTGGCGATGTCGAAAAGTCCATTCTTACCTCAGAGCTGGGGATCACCCCGAATAATGACGGGAAGGTTATCAGGATATCCGTCCCTCCCCTTACAAAAGAGCGAAGGGACGAGCTCGCCAAAGTTTTGAAAAAGATTACGGAGGAGGGGAAGATATCCCTGCGCACGGCCCGCCGGGTCGGGAACGATGAGATCGATAGGCTGGAGAAAGATAAGATAATAACGGAAGACGATAAATTTAAATACAAAGGCGAGATACAGAAGCTCATTGACAAATACTCAAAAGAGGTCGATGACCACCTGGCCAATAAAGAGAAAGAGATACAGGAGGTCTGAAAACAAATCCGAAATACGAAATTCTAACCAAATTCTAAAGTCAAAATCACGGTATTTAAAATACGAGTTTGGAATTTTGGAAATTAGAATTTTGAATTTGTTTCGGATTTAGGATTTCGGGTTTTGAGTTTAAGTTTATTCTTACTAAACAACAACTTGCCCCGCTAGCTCATCTGGCAGAGCACCGCCCTTTTAAGGCGGCCGTGAGAGGTTCGAGTCCTCTGCGGGGTACTTCTTCTTTGAAATTCTCCAAGCAGAGGACGAGAAGCGAGCCCCTCGGCAAACTCGGGATGGTTCGAAGCAGGAGGTTCGAGGGGTGGTGAGCTTGTCGAACCACGAGCGCCGACCTTATGGGAGGAAAAGCCCACAGAACGTGGGCGTCAGCGAGCGAGGGGAGCCTACGCAGCGAGCGAAGCGAGCGTAGTAGGCGAGTCCTCTGCGGGGTACTTCTTGTACTGATTTGGTTTTTGTCAAAAAAAGTGAGGAATATGCTTTTTTTGACAAAACCTTCCGCTAAAGGCGGAAGGCTGTCGCCAAATCATTTCAAAGGGAAACCCCAGGTTTCCCTTATGACGCCATGAACTGAACTTTGTTCTAGTTCATGGCTGTATCCCTTCCGGAAAGGAAGGCTAGAAAGAGAAAGTAATCTGTATATAAGACAAAACCTAGCGGTTTTTTCTTATTTATCTTTTTCCCATTAGCGGAAAGATTCGGTCTACGGCGCAAAAAGTGAGGAATTCTCTTTTTGCGCCTCCGACCAATTCTAGCGTCTAGCGACTAGCGTCTAGTAACATTTTTTCGTTATTGTTCCATCTAATTGCTAACCGCTTCTACTAGAAGGTGAATCCGCCCTCTGGCGGAAGACGCCTACGATGATAAAATTCATCTTGGCTGATAGCTGATGACTGAAAGCTGATAGCTGATGACTAAATAATGAAACGATACGAGCAGATACCGCACACAGCGGACATAGCACTAAGGGTATATGGCAAAGATCTGCGGGAACTTTTTATTAACGCCGCCTACGGGATGTTTGACGTAATAGCCGACCTGGAAGGTTTAGAAAGTTCCGTATCCATAGATATAAATTTAGAAGCTCCTTCAAAAGAGGAGCTTTTAGTGTCTTGGCTGGATGAATTGCTTTACAATTTCTACACAAAAGGCATAATATTTTTTGAATTTGACGTCAATTTTTTTAATGAAATACAACTAGTGGCGAAAGCGCATGGCAGGCACGTCGGGCAGAACAGGAATAGGCTAAAGACGGAGATAAAGGCCGCTACATTTCACGATCTTAGCATAAGAGAGGCCAAAGAGGGCCTATCGACAGATATTGTGTTTGACGTCTGATTTGGCGCAAGATAAACGCGGGTTGCTCCCGTATCCGATGCGATCTGCGCCGGTCGTGTGCGGGTCCGCATTTACCGAAGATTAGGTGTAACGTGGATAACTGGCAGAATCCTTTGCAGAAAATAGACGATTACAGGTGGCGGCTTCCGAAAAGCTATATGGCAGGTATGCGCGTTCCGGGCATCATATATGCCGAAGAACGCCTGTTGGAAGCCGTAATGCGCGATAAGGCGCTTAAGCAGGTGGCGAACGCGGCTTTTCTGCCCGGAATAGTGCGGTATTCGCTGGCCATGCCGGATATCCACTGGGGTTATGGGCTGCCTATAGGCGGCGTTGTGGCGACCGACATCGAGGAGGGCGGCGTAATAACGCCCGGAGGAGTCGGTTTTGACATAAATTGCGGAGTTCGCCTCCTAAAAACAGACCTGATGGAAAAAGATGTTAAATCCCGGATCAGGGAACTGGTAAATACCCTTTACAATGACGTGCCGGCCGGCGTCGGCTCCGAAGGAAAAATAAGAGTGAGTCCTGAGGAAGAGAAAAAGATATTGACTAAAGGCGCGGCCTGGGCTGTCGGCAAAGGATATGGCACGAAAGAAGACCTGGAAAATACCGAAGAAAAAGGTTGTATGGAAGGAGCTGACCCTTCGATAGTCTCCGACAGGGCTTACCAAAGAGGGAAGCGCCAATCGGGTACCCTCGGAAGCGGAAACCATTTTATCGAAGTCCAGGTCATCGACGAGATCTACGATACCGGAACAGCGCGGGTCTTCAATTTGGAAAAAGGCCAGATCACGGTAATGATACACTCCGGTTCTCGCGGTTTTGGTTATCAGATATGCGATGAGTATTCCAGGGATATGGGCAGGGCTTTGACGAAATACGGTATAGCCGTGCCGGACAGGCAGCTTGCCTGCGCTCCGGTCAAGTCTCCGGAAGGACAGGCATATATCGCCAGTATGAAATGCGCCGCGAATTATGCCTGGAATAACAGGCAATGCCTTATGCATCTTGTGCGGGAAGTTTTTGAGAAAGTTTTTAAGAAAAGCTTTAAAGACCTTGGAATGGATTTGATTTACGACGTAGCTCATAATATCGCTAAGTTCGAAAGATATGACATAGACGGCAAAAATAGACTTTTATGCGTTCACCGCAAAGGCGCGACGCGCGCCTTCGGGCCCGGTCATCCGGATCTGCCGGAAAGATATAAAGAGATAGGCCAGCCCGTTATTATCCCGGGCGACATGGGCAGGAATTCATTCTTGCTGGTCGGAACCCAGAAGGCCGAAGAGACATTCTACAGCACCTGTCATGGGGCGGGGCGGTTATTGTCAAGGACAGCGGCGATAAGTGCTTGCCGGGGCAGGTCTATCGCGAAAGAATTGGAAGAGAAAGGCATACTGGTCCTGGCGTCCGGAAAGGGCGTTTTGGCCGAGGAGGCGCCGGAGGCCTATAAGAACGTTACGGATGTCGTGCATGTCGTTCACGGAGCCGGTATCTCAAAGAGGGTTACCCGCATGCGGCCCCTTTGTGTTATAAAAGGGTGAGGGGATATTCGTTATAGCGCGTTAGGTAGTAGGTAATAGGTAGTAGGTTGTAGGGGAAGTTTCGGGAGGTTGCGGGAAGTTTCTTAAAGTTTCGGAATGTTGCTAATACGAAAAAGCAACTTTAAGAAACCTTAAGCAACATAAAGAAACATAAAGAAACCTCCGATATGTGCAGGTGTTAACAATAGCACGTTCCGTAGGACGTGGGACGATTCGATATAGCACATATCGAAGCGCTAACTACATGAGAAGTTGCAAATGTTGCAGAGGTTGCTAAAGGTTGCAGAGGTTACATAAATTCGAATAAAGTAACATCTGCAACCTATGAAACCTTTGCAACCTGTGCAACATAGAACAGAAGAAACTATAATAAATAAAAACGCAACCTTAAGAAACCTATATGAAAAAGCGGGTCATTGCTATTCAAAATATGTGAGGTCAAGACAATGTTAGATGTTAAGTTCGTTCGTGAAAATCCCGAAATAGTGAAAAAAGCCCTAAAGGACAAGGGTATCAAGCTGGATATAGAAGAGTTTTTAGGACTGGATAAGACCAGGCGCGAATTGGTCACAGAAGTCGAAGCGTTAAAACGCCAAAAGAACGAAGTTTCGGATAAAATCGGCGAAATAATGAGAGAAAAGAAGAATCCGAAAGACTTTATAGGCTCTATGAAGGTAGTTTCCCAAAAAATAGCCGAAATAGAGGCAAAAGTGGAGGAAATTAATCAAAAATATGCCAATTTTGTATATAATATCCCAAATATACCCCATGAATCTGTCAATATAGGGCCTGGACCGGAAGCAAATAAGGTAGTTAAAGAATGGGGGGTGTTACCTAAATTTGACTTTGAGCCAAGGACGCACTTAGAAATAGGCGAAATTTTGGATATACTGGATTTTGGCAGGGCGACCAAGATCGCAGGCACGGGTTTTGCCTTATATAAAGGTCTAGGGGCCAGGATGGAAAGGGCATTATTCAATTTTATGCTGGACCTGCATACTAAAAAACACGGCTACAAAGAGATATTTCCTCCTTTTCTGGTAAACAGAAGAAGCATGACAGGTACGGGCCAGCTGCCGAAATTGGAAGAGGATATGTATAGGCTGAAGGACGATGACCTGTTTTTGATCCCTACAGCGGAGGTACCCGTTACTAATATTCACGCTGATGAGGTATTAGAGGAAGACGAACTGCCCATACGTTACACTGCGTATACCGCCTGTTTCCGAAGGGAAGCCGGTTCGTATGGAAAAGACACAAAGGGGCTTACCAGGGTTCACCAGTTTGATAAGGTCGAACTTGTCAAGTTTGTTGAGCCCCGGACCTCATATGAAGAGCTTGAGAAACTGCTTGCTGATGCGGAAGAGGTGATACAATTACTGGAATTGCCTTATCGGGTTATAGCGCTTTCGACAGGTGATTTAAGCTTTGCCGCGAGCAAGTGTTATGATATCGAACTCTGGGCGCCTGGCCTTAAAAGATGGCTTGAGGTATCGAGCTGCTCCAACTTTACAGATTTCCAGGCCCGCAGGGCAAATATAAAATTCAGGTCCAGACAGTCTAAAAAACTGCAGTTTGTCCATACATTGAACGGTTCGGGCGTTGCTCTGGCGAGGCTTGTGATCGCTATTTTGGAGATCCATCAGAATAAGGATAGCGGCGTAAACATTCCAAGGGCCCTTCGGCCTTACATGGATGGGCTCGAATCAATAAAGCCGGAATAACATGCTTGGCAGGACCTTAAAGACACTTATCGCTATTTTGTTTATCCCCGTTGCCATAGCGCTGACAAGGGCTTTTTTGCAAAGTCTGGAAGGCTTGGACTTTTTCAATGTAAATTTATTTCTTCTGATAGGCGGTTTTTTTACATATCCCATTTTTCATATAGTCTTTATAAGACCCATGTATGTGTATACTTGGGGTCACGAAATAGTGCATGTCGTGGCAACGTGGCTTTGCGGCGGCCAGGTCACATCTTTTCACATATCACAAAACGGCGGAAACGTCACGACCACAAAGACTAACCTGTTTATAAGATTGAGCCCCTATTTCGTGCCGGTTCATGCCATATTTCTGATTTTACTGTATTTTATTTTGTCCAGGTTCTATAATGTGTCCAGATTTTCAAACGAACTTATCTTCTTGCTAGGATTTACGGTCAGTTTTCATATTTTCATGACCATAGAGGTCATGAAGCTCAGACAGCCCGACATAGTAAAGACCGGATATTTATTTTCCGTCCTTCTCATATATGCGGCGAATGTATCCGCCCTTCTTTTTATCATGAGCGTCATTTTTAAGGAGATATCGTTCATGTCTTTCGTGAAAAAGACTATGGTCCTTTCGAAAGATATGTATCTTTATATTTTCGGCAGATTGCTTGGTTAATGGCTACCCGGGATAGGACTATTTATAATGAACCATGGTTTGTGTACATTGCGCGATGCCGCGATAAAACATTATATACGGGAATAGCTAAAGATGCGAAGAAGCGGATCACTGAGCATAACACAAGCATAAGCTGCAGGTACACCAGAGGCCGTAAGCCGGTGGAGCTTTTGTATGAGGAAAAACGCTTAAATTATAACAAGGCAAGAAAAAGAGAAGCGGAAATCAAAAGGCTTAGCAGAAAAGAAAAATTGGAACTCATTGATAATAAGTAAAAATCCCCTGAAACAAAACTCATGTTATAATA
>MHFD01000077.1:0-100 GCA_001804045.1 Omnitrophica bacterium RBG_13_46_9 | reverse complement strand
TGATTTTCACGCAAGTGAAAATCATCTCGAACACCGGCAAAGCCGGTGTGAGAGATCTTATCTTAAAACAGCGCGTACGTTATCACGATAGAAAGACTTC
>MHFD01000076.1:50104-50787 GCA_001804045.1 Omnitrophica bacterium RBG_13_46_9 | reverse complement strand
TCCTAAAAAGCATCAATTACTTAACGGGGAGCAGTATATGTTTAGAGTTTAGGGTTTCGAGTTTAGAGCTTATCCCCCTTTAAGCACTCCCAATGGATACGATTTAATCAGCTCGTTCTCTATCCTCTTACATGCCTCTTCCGCCGACATGCCCCAGTAAGTAGGGCACATGGACAGAATCTCTACCATGGAGAACCCTTCGTTATTGATCTGAATTTCGAACGCTTTCTTCATGGCTTTCTTTGTCTTAAGTATTTCTTGAGGGTTAAATACAGCTCTTCTCTCGATATATTTTGTGCCGTCCAATAGCGCTAACATCTCCGAGATCTTCAAAGGAAAACCGTCCCTCTTCGCGTTTCTGCCCTTTTTCGTTGTCGCGGTCTTTTGTCCTATTATTGTCGTCGGTGCCATCTGGCCCCCGGTCATTCCGTAGACGCCGTTATTCACGAAAATCACGCTTATGTTCTCCCCCCTGTTGGCGGCGTGAATTATCTCTGATGTGCCGATAGCGGCCAAATCACCGTCCCCCTGGTAAGCAAAAACAACTCTGTCCGGTAGAACCCTTTTTATCCCTGTTGCCACAGCTGGCGTCCTCCCATGAGCGGCCTCTGTGACATCGAAGTTCCAGTAGTCATACGCGATAACAGCGCAGCCTACAGGCGCGACGGCTATTACCCTTTCCC
>MHFD01000076.1:48855-50091 GCA_001804045.1 Omnitrophica bacterium RBG_13_46_9 | reverse complement strand
ATCTATGACTTCACAGATTAGCCTATGAATAATGCCATGACCGCAACCCGCGCAATAGTGTGTCTGTCTATCTGTCATCGAGTCGGGTTTTTTGAAAACTTTGTTTTCCATGATTATTGCCGTATGTTCGAATTCGCAGCATTCGGCGCTGTTGTATAAACAAATACCGGGCATCGGAAATCGAAAATAGTCATCGGTGGCTTCAGGTTTTACCTGGCTATTTTTAAAATTTTTTCTATGATCTCCTCTTCGCTAGGTACTTCGCCGCCCATCCTTCCGTGAAAATAAACACGCTTGTCATCCTGCACGGCGAGCCTGACATCCTCAAGCATCTGACCCGCGCTCATCTCGACCACTAAAAATTTTGTTTTGCCTCTATCCAGAGCTCTAAGGGCCTTATACGGAAAAGGCCAAAGACTTATAGGTCGGAATAAACCTATTTTCATTTTATTTCTTAATCTGTCCGTGCAAGCCTTTGAAATACGGCCGGAGGTGCCGTAAGCAACTATAATCATATCGGCGTTTTCTGTCTTATATTTTTCGAATCTGATTTCATTTTTTTCCATGAGCTTAAACTTTCTCTGGAGTTTCTCGTTAAACTCCTCAAGCGCCCCTTCTTTCAAATAGAGAGACTTTATGACATTCGGTTTCCTGCCTTCGCAACCTGTTACCGCCCACGATTTTTTTATTTTTGATTTCTGGTCTTTGATCTCTGATTTAATAATTATCGGCTCCATCATCTGCCCGAGCATTCCATCGCTCAATATAATCACAGGGTTCCTGTATCTGTCAGCAATATCAAAAGCCATATATGTAAAATCGAACATCTCCTGACAGGACGCCGGCCCCAAGACAACCAGGTTATAATCTCCGTGACCGCCGCCTTTTGTGGCCTGGAAATAGTCCGACTGGCTTGGCGATATATTACCCAGTCCCGGCCCTCCCCTCATAATATTGACGACCACTGCCGGAAGTTCGCATCCCGCAAGATAGGAAATGCCCTCCTGTTTTAAGCTTATGCCGGGGCCTGAAGAGGTGGTTATAGCCCTCTCGCCCGCTACGGACGCACCGAAGACCATGTTTACAGCAGCTAGTTCGCTTTCGGCCTGTATAAAAACGCCGCCTACTTCGTCCATCCTCTTTGACATGTATGCCGTCAGCTCGTTTTGCGGCGTAATAGGGTAGCCTGCATAAAAACGGCAGCCGGCCTGAATGGCACCTTCGCCGCATGCTTCG
>MHFD01000076.1:48606-48846 GCA_001804045.1 Omnitrophica bacterium RBG_13_46_9 | reverse complement strand
ATTAAAATTTTGGCTGTTGGTTTCTTCTTCATTTATTATCTGCTTCCAGCCGGCCGGTTAAGACACGGTTTAACTATTTCCAGACTTCGATGCACATATCGGGACAGATTATCGCGCACATACAGCATCCCGTGCATTTACTTTCTTTGCCTGCACCGGGCACAGAATCGTCCCTGCCGCAGGCAGAAAATTCTACGGATTGGATGCCGCGTTTATTCAATTCTTTGGACAGGGTTATGA
>MHFD01000076.1:43320-48588 GCA_001804045.1 Omnitrophica bacterium RBG_13_46_9 | reverse complement strand
CCTTTATGTCCTCCCGCTCAAGAAACTCCAGTATTGCGCTTCCGAACCCGCCCGCCTCAACGCCTTCTTCCAATGTAACTAATCTCCTAATAGACCTGGTTATGTCTTCTATCATTACTTTATCCAACGGTTTCACAAATCTAGAGTTGACAACCGTCGCTTCTATTCTGGCGGAAGACAGAAGATCCGCTACCTTTACGGCGACAGATGCCATGCTTCCGATAGCAAAAATAGCTATGTCTTTACCCTGTCTTAAAAATTCCGATCTTCCCAACTCAACCTTGTGGAAACTTGAGGCTGAGATATGCGACGAGGCGCTCCCTTTCGGATACCTTATTACTACCGGCTTATCCAGATTCACCGCAAACTCAAGCATGGCCTCGAGCTCAAGACTGTCTTTCGGCGCCATTATCACAAGGTTGGGGATATGTCTTAAATAAGAAATGTCGAATATGCCGTTATGAGTCGGCCCGTCTTCCCCTACTATTCCGGCGCGGTCAATACAAAAGATCACGGGCAAATCCTGCAGGCTCACATCATGTATAATCTGGTCATATCCTCTCTGTAAAAATGTTGAGTAAACGGCCACGATCGGCTTAAAACCCTGATGCGCCAATCCTGCGCTGAAGGCGACGGCATGTTCTTCGGCTATGCCTACGTCGTAGAATCTATTCGGGAATTCCTGAGAAAATTTGGAAAGTCCCGTCCCATCAGGCATAGCAGCCGTTATAGCCGTAATTCTTGGGTCCCTCCTGGCGAGTTCGACAATCTTATCAGAAAACACTTCGGTAAAGCTTTTAGATTCTTTACTATCCAGGACCTCTCCCGTAGTCGTGTCAAAGGGGGCCACGCTATGAAAAAGGCTGGGGTTCTCCTCAGCAAACCGGCAACCTTTTCCTTTCCTGGTAATAACGTGCACGATTATCGGTTCTCTCAAGGAAGAGATATTCCTAAACATAGTGATCAATCCGTTTATGTCATGCCCGTCGATCGGCCCAAAATACCTGAATCCGAATCCCTCAAAGAGCATTCCGGGTACCAATAGATTTTTTAGCGCCTCTTCCAGTCTCCTTGCGGCCCTAAAAGCCTTGAATCCAAATATGGGGATCCGCTTGACCAGAATCTGCATCTGGCGTCTCACCTTGTTATATAAAGGATTCGCCATGATTCGATTCAGATACCTGCCTAACGCCCCTACCGTTTTAGAAATAGAAAGTTCGTTATCGTTGAGCACTACCATAAGGTCTTTCTTCAGATGCCCGGCGTGGTTAAGAGCCTCTAACGCCATGCCGTTAGCCAAAGAAGCGTCCCCTATCACAGCTATTGCTTTCCAGGATTCGTTTTTAAGGTCCCTTGCGCAGGCCAATCCCAAAGCTGTAGAAATAGATGTTGCGCTATGACCGCATGTAAATATATCGTATTCGCTTTCCTTGGCGGAGGGGAAACCGCTTATGCCGCCCAGTTGACGCAATGTATCCAGTTTTTTAGCCCTTCCAGTCAATATCTTGTGGGCATAAGCCTGATGACCTACGTCCCATATGATCTTATCCTTTGGCATATTGAAACAGTAATGCAGAGAAATGGCAAGCTCCACCGCGCCGAGGCTCGATGCGAGATGCCCCCCTGTTTTCGAGACGACATTGATAATCCTTTCTCTGATCTCAGCCGCTAAAAGAGGCAGGTTCCTTAGAGGTATCCTCTTTACATCTTCCGGGGAATCTATTTTCTCAAGAAGGCTTTTCATGCTTTTACCTGTGGCTTGTCATCCGGTCTCTATTTTTGCCTCAATGCTATCCGCTATATATCTTAAAGTATCCGCTTTCTTCTTTAAAGGATCGAGGTATCTTTTCCCTTTCGAAATAGAAAATCTCGCTTTTTCTCGCATTTCGCCGAGAGAAGGTCTATCGCATGCGATGTCCGCGATATCGTCAGCAATCTGAAAGGCGCACCCCAGATTCTTTCCGAATTCATACATCCTCTTTACATGCTGCCCGCCGGACTCGGCCATTAGCGAACCGATTTTACAAGAAACGGCCATAAGGGAAGCTGTTTTCATGTAATTGATCCTGGCCCTCGTTTTTGAACCCTCGTTAAGGCGGTCTTTGTATTTAAGGTCCAGGACCTGCCCTCCTATCAGGTTTTCAACGCCGACAGCGTCTGACAATAGCGAGATAATCTCCAGGCTTCTTTTATTTTTTGTCTTTGAGATTATACTGAAGGCTAAATTGAGCAGTCCGTCGCCAGCAAGTATCGCTAGACCTTCGCCAAATCTCTTATGGCAGGTGGGCCTACCCCTTCTGAAATCATCGTTATCCATGGACGGCAGATCGTCGTGTATTAAAGAAAAATTGTGGATGAGTTCGATAGCGCACGCAAAAGGCAAAGCCTTCTCTATATCTCCTCTTAACGCCCTGCAGCTCTCTACTGTCAGTATGGGCCTTAGTCTCTTTCCTCCGCTAAATAGAGTGTACCTCATTGCCTCGAGAAGACTGCTTGGCCCTTTAAGCTTGCTTAAATATTCTCGCAGGGCACTGTCTATCAGCTCTTTGTCGCGTTTTATTAAAGTTTTGTCTCTCGTATTTTTTTCCTTACCCCTCACTAGGGATCCCATTGCCCCCTCGATTTTACTCGGCGCGGCTCTGGGCTTGCCGGAACGCAGACTTTTTCTTCGCAGTCTCTTCTTCAAAAGGCTCCAACCTGACTTTCCCGTCTTTCGTCTTTACGAGAATTTCTATCTTCTTTTTGGCCTGTTCCAGCTTCTTCTGACAGACCCTGATCAGCCTGACCCCTTCTTCATATTTGGCTAAAGAGTCTTCCAGCGGAAGGTCTCCGCTCTCAAGCCCTTCCACCACATCTTCCAGTCTTTTCAGCGCTTCTTCAAACTTTATCTCCGACATGTCTCCTCCGGTATCTTACAGTAGGTTTCTTAAGGTCGTTTATACATCGTGAAATTTCACGAATCTTCCGTTGCTAACCTACTACCTATTACCTACTACCTATAACCTAACGTGCTATATCGAATCGTCCCGCGTCCCACGTCCTACGTAACGTTCTATATCGAGTCGCCCATCGTCCTTCGTAATGTGCTATAACGAATCACAACCCGTGCTTATACCCTCCACCCGGCTTACAAACTCGCCCTTACCCAACCTGGTCCTCATAAGCTCTTTTTCCCTCAACGTGCTTGCGTCTTTGATAATTTGATTGTCTTTCTCTCTCATGGTAATACTGTAACCTCGGTTTAGGATGCCCAAAGGGCTTAACGCTTCCAGTTTTCCGGCCAGTTTATTGAGTGATTCGTTCTTAAATCTTACTATAAAACCGCCTTTTAAGATAAGCCCCTCGGCCAGGCTGTCGATCTCCTGCTCGTATTGCGTGATTATATTGAGGGGTTCTCTGAACACGTATCGATTCCCCAAAGTTTTTAATTTTTCATATATAAAATCTATTTTAGAGATAAGAGCGGTTTTCATGCGTTCTGAAAACCCGTTCAACAGCGCGATGAGATCCTCTTTTTTCGGTATGACAAGTTCCGCCGCTGCCGAAGGGGTAGGTGCCCTGAAATCCGCTACAAAATCGCTTATAGTCCAATCTACTTCGTGGCCAACAGCGCTTATAACGGGTATTTCCGAACTATAAATACTGCGGGCGACTACCTCTTCATTAAAGGGCCACAGGTCCTCCAGGCTGCCGCCGCCGCGGCTTAATATTATAACGTCGACATTCCTAAGTCTGTTGAATAGACCTATGGCTTCTGCGATCTCATGTTTCGCCGTATCGCCCTGGACTGTTACCGGGTTTACTATGATTTCTATATTGGAAAACCTCCTTTTAGCTACGTTAAGTATATCTCTTATCGCCGCTCCGGTCGGTGAGGTGACTACGCCAACCCGCCTGGGCAGATAAGGAACGGGTTTTTTATGACCTTCGTCAAAAAGGCCTTCTTGCCTTAGTTTTTCCTTCAGTTGCTCAAACGCCACCTGAAGCGCGCCCGCGCCTTTTGGCTCGATCTTTTCGACGTAAAGCTGATATTGTCCCCTTTTATCATATACGCTGACCTTGCCAAAACACAAAACCTGCATGCCGTCTTTTATCTCAAATTTCAAATCGGCATTTACCCTCCTGAATAAAACGCATGCAAGGACGCTGTATTTATCTCTGATGCTAAAATACATATGACCCGATTGATGCTTGGTAAAATTGGATATCTCCCCTTCAACCCACACCGTTCCAAAGGTATTCTCGAGGACAACACGAATATTGCGGGTGAGTTCGTTTACGGTATAGATATATTTTTCGCGGGTATTTCCCATTCTCGACACGTGCGGATTAACACCGCTTTTCCCCTTACGCGCATTTTTCCTGAATCCGCCTGATAGAATTCGCCGATCCTATTTTTTCGTCAAAATCTATCAAAACGGCGTTCAGCCATATGTCATCCTCCGCCATCTGAAACCTTGTGGGCATCTGGGTGATAAATCGGGTGAGAATCTGTTCTTTTTTTCTGCCTATCACCGAATCAAAGGGACCTGTCATCCCGATATCGGTTATGTAGGCCGTATTTTCCGGAAGGATCTTTTCGTCGGCTGTCTGAACATGGGTATGCGTGCCGACAACAGCCGTAACGAGCCCATCCAGATACCAGCCTAACGCTATTTTTTCACTTGTCGCCTCTGCATGCATATCAACAAAAATATTGGGTGTGATCTTTCTTATCCTGTCGATCTCTTGTCGGGAAGTCTTGAACGGACAGTCGACCGGCTGCATAAAAACCCTGCCAAGGAGATTTAAAATACCTATCTTTACTCCTGAGGGGGATTCGATGATTGTCGAGCCGTTTCCGGGCGTTTCTTTAGGGTAGTTCAGGGGCCTTAAGACCCTGCTTTCGGTATCAAGTATCTCTATTACCTCTTTCCTTTTCCAGATATGGTCTCCGCTTGTAAGAACATGCAAACCATATCCAAAAAGTTCTTCGGCTATTGAAGGAGTGATTCCGCTGCCTCCTGCCGCGTTTTCAGCATTTGCTATCATCCAGTCTATGTTATTTTTTCTGACAAGGTCGGGCAAGAGCACCTTAATGGCTCTCCTGCCGGGTTCGCCTACTATGTCGCCGATAAATAATAATCGCATAGCTAATCCTTATATTAGCGTCTAGCGTCTAGCGATTAGCGTCTAGTAAAAGGTGCTTACTTTACTATATAATCACTGGATCTAGACCTAGCTATTAGTGTATATTAAAAGATATTTCCTTTCCTATTATAATCACTG
>MHFD01000076.1:43094-43234 GCA_001804045.1 Omnitrophica bacterium RBG_13_46_9 | reverse complement strand
TACTCGATAGCCCGGGTCTCCCTTATGACCGTTACTTTAATCTGGCCGGGATATTCCAGGCCTTCCTCTATCTTCTTTTTTATATCCCTTGCCAATACCGATGCCTGCGCGTCGTCCAGCATCTCCGGTTTCACCATGAT
>MHFD01000076.1:10135-43070 GCA_001804045.1 Omnitrophica bacterium RBG_13_46_9 | reverse complement strand
GGCATATGCCTTCTCGACTCCCGTGAAAGAATCCGCGATGCCTTCCAGTTTTTCAAGACGTTTAACGTAGGTCTCTAAAGTCTCTCTTCTGGCTCCAGGCCTTGTAGCGCTTATCGTATCCGCGGCTTGGACCAGTACCGCCAAAAGGGTCTTTGGCTCTACATCCTGGTGATGGGCTTCTATGGCGTGAATGACGTTTTCGGGTTCGTTATATTTTCTTGCTATATCAGCGCCTATTTTTGCGTGAGTGCCCTCGACCTCGTGACTTACCGCTTTTCCAATATCATGCAACAAACCTATGCGTTTTGCAAGGTTAAAATCCAATTTAAGCTCGCTTGCCATGACCCCCATAAGGTAGGCCACCTCTTTTGAGTGCTGCAGGACATTCTGGCCGTAACTTGTCCTATATTTAAGCCGGCCCAAAAGCTTGATCAGCTCGGGGTGGATGCCGTGGAGGCCCACATCAAACACGGCTTTTTCCCCTTCCTCTCTTATAGTCGCCTCCATTTCTTTCTTTATCTTCTCAACAACTTCTTCGATCCGCGCCGGATGGATCCTCCCGTCAGCTATCAACCTCTCTAAGGCAATCCTCGCTATTTCTCTTCTTACCCTGTCAAATCCCGAAAGAATCACAGCTTCGGGCGTATCGTCAATAATGACATCTATGCCTGTGGCCATTTCGAGGGCGCGTATGTTCCTGCCTTCCCTTCCGATGATCCGCCCTTTCATCTCATCGTTAGGAAGGTTGACAACGCTTATTGTCGTTTCTACCGTGTGATCTGTCGCGCACTTCTGGATCGCAAGCCCTATGATCTTGCGCGCCTCCTTATCGGCCTTTTCTTTGGCTTCTTCCTCAAGCCTTTTGACCATGTAGGCCGAATCCTGTTTGACTTCGTTTTCGAGTCTCTTTAGAAGTATGCGCTTGGCCTCGTCCACCGTCATGCCGGAAACCTTCTGAAGCCTCTCCCTCTCTTCCTGGAGAAGGGCGGCTAATTTATTATCTTTTTCCACTATCTCTTTCTCCTTAACGCGCAATTGCTGAAGCTTGGCCTCAACCTCTTTTTCCTTCTTGTCTAAAAGGTCTATCCTTCTATCTAAATTCTCTTCCCTCTGGATAAGCCTTCTCTCCAATTGCGCCAATTCCGCCCGTCTTTCTTTTGACTCTTTCTCGAAATCAGATCTCATCTTAAGCAATAGATCTTTGGCTTCGAGCTGAGCTTCCCTTCTTCTGGATTCGGCCTCTTTTTTAGCTTCCTCCACGATGATTTTCGACTTCTCCTCCGCATGTTTTATCTTCATGCGGGCGGTATATTTTCTTAGCACATATCCTATCACGAAAAAGAAAAGCGCCCCCAGGACAGCAAATCCGATGTAGATAAGACTGATAATGCTCATCTGAATTTCCTCCTTATCTCCCGTATCAGCCCTTCATAAAAATCGTTCAGGGCTGTTCATGAAAAATTGTAACTTTATGAGACCCCATTACGTATCGCATATGGCGTTTCGCGTGTAGCATATGGAAAAATATCAAAACATGATTCACGCGCAGGATCAGGCATTAAAGCGCTGCCCACTATGCGCCGCCATGCGCTAACGTGTTTGTACAGTTAGGTTTGTGATGACTTTTGAGACGGGAATGTCGTGCGAGTCTTTAGGCAGATTTTCGACTATCTGGAAATCAAAAGCTAATCCAACGCTGCATTTATTCCGGGATAAACGCCCGAGAAATCTATCGTAGTAGCCTTTACCTCTGCCGATGCGTCTATTTTTTCTGTCAAACGCAATCCCCGGAACAACAATCAAATCTATCTTATCAGGTTGGATATTCTTTTGACATTTCCGCGGTTCGCTTATCCCATAGGTGCCTTTTTCTAAGTCCCTGTGTCTATCTGTTATCTCTTTAGAAACTATTGTCTTTAGACTCGAACAACACGGCAAAGCTACTTTTTTCCCCATCTTAATTGCCTCATCGATCATCTCTTCGGTATTTACCTCTCTGTCTTGCGAGGCGTAGAACATCACAAACTTTGCCCTTTTAAACTCAGGCAGAGAAAAAAGCTTTTTCTTTATTGTTTCGCTCTTTTTCAAGATCTCTTCCCTGTTCTGAGTATTTAACTTATCCAGTATCTCCTTTCTGATTTGTCCCTTTGTCTTACGCACTTTAAATTATACAATAATTTGTGTGGTTTTGCCAATAGTTTTTCTAAGTCAGGGTATACTATCTGGGGCATTGATTATATTAAGTAAATCTCGCAGATAGAATGGACGGGATATCGTCGATACTATATCTGCTGAGACACATTAGGGATTCCTGTTTAAGATATTGCAAAATACGATGTTTACCGAGAAAGCTCTTCGATATCCCTGACAAATACCTCTTTCGTCCGCATCCCTATGTACCGCCTGACAATGTTAAAATCTTTGTCTATAATGACTGTGACGGGAATTGCGTTTATCGGTCCGTATAATTTGTTTGCGGTGTTGTTATCAATCGCCACGGGGAATTCCAGTTTGTTAGCATCGACAAAGTCGCGCACGATTGACAGGTTCTCGCCTGCGATATTTACTGCTATTACTTCCACGTCGTTTTTGTACTCTTTCGCTATCTGGTTAAAATCCGGCATTTCCATGCGGCACGGCGGGCACCACGTCGCAAAGAAATTCAGTATTATTATCCTGCCGGAACGATCGGACAACCTAAGTCTATTACCATTTATATCTTGCAGCTCGAAATCCAATGCCTTGCCGTAGTCAACATCCCCCGCCTGGGTGTTTCCGCAACCACTCACAAGTGTTACCAGAAAAATTGCCAATAGAAAAATTGCTTTTATTCTCATATCTGTCCTCATCTTCCTTCTCCGCTTATAAAAACATCCTTCCTATTAATAAAAGAATCCCGAAGATCATAAGAATAATCCCTGAAATAATTCTGACCCAGCGCATATGCCTTTCTATTTTTTTGACATAAGCCAAAAATGAGTTCATTATTAGCGCGGACAAAAGGAACGGGAGCCCAAGCCCGCAGGAAAAGACGATAAGTAACGAGACTCCCATCCGCATGCTTGCGGTGCTCGAAGCATATATAAGAATCGAACCCAGAATGAGCCCTACGCACGGGGTCCACGCTGCGGCAAATGTGGCGCCGACCAATATAGACCCTAATATGGAAACCCCATTCTTCCTATATGAAACCTTCATCTCCCTTTCCAGAAAAGGAGCCTTTATTACGTCTGCAATGACAAGGGCGAAAAATATTACGACCAATCCGCCTATCCTCATAAGTATAAACTGATATCGGACCAGGAGTTTTCCTAAAAAGGTCGCGCCCGCGCCTAAAATTACAAAAACGACGGTAAACCCCATTATAAAACCAAGGGAGTGAAGAACAGTCATCAACTTGATCCTGGCTTTTTTTTCATTTGAAAGCTCGCCGGTGATCTCGTGGAAGGATATTCCGGTCAGATATGAGATATACGCCGGGATAAGAGGCAGCATGCATGGTGAAAAGAAAGCAAGAATCCCGGACACAAAAGCCATTAGAAACGACGCGTTTTCCATCTTCTTTTATATGATAGGGAAGCTTTTTAAGCCTGGGCTACGCCATATCCGACGATAATATGATATTACCCGCTTATCTTAATTGTCAAATGACTTTCTTCCCAAGATGATTACAGGGATCTGAAAAAGATTACAGCGATTAAAACCTAAATCGCCGTAATCCGGGTTGCATCTTTTAAAAAGCAAAAAATCACCGTAATCATTCCTTAAATTGGTTATTACAAAACACTTCTCGGGATTTTCGCTCAATGCCGTAGGCAACAGACCGCCTTACATGTCCTTCTTGATAAGCCTCAGGATGCGTTCGAGATCTTCGTTCGAGTAATAGGAGATTTCTATCCGTCCGCGTTTTTTGCCGTGAGTGATCTTTACGCGCGTTCCAAGAAAATGCTGCAGTTCCTCTTCAATACTGATGAGATGCCCGTCCTTTTCGGACATTTTGCGCAACGGTCTTTGCAGCCGCAGCCTTACCACTTCTTCTGTCTGTCTGACCGATAGGTTTTTTCTTATAATTTTTTTCGCCAGTTTTATTCTCGCTCTGTCCAAAGGAAGCGAAAGAATGGCTTTGGCATGCCCCATTGAGACAAGATTTTCGGAAATATAATCCTGTATAAGCTTAGGCAGGGCGAGAATCCTGATGGCGTTTGAAACAGTCGATTTATCTTTTCCTATAGCCTTTGAAATATCGTCCTGCGAAAAATTAAATCTGTCTATAAGCTCCATGTACGCGTGAGCTTCTTCGACAGGGTTTAATTCTTCCCGCTGGATATTCTCTATCAAAGATAATTCCAGGCTATCCGCATCGCTTACATCTTTTACAATCGCAGGGATTTCATCAAAACCCAGTTCTTTTGCAGCCCTAAAGCGACGTTCACCGGCAATAAGTTCATACCCACCGTCTACCGGCCGAACTACGATCGGCTGGATTATCCCCTTTCCCATAATTGAATCTTTTAATTCTCTTAACTTTTCATCGTCAAATTTTTTTCTTGGTTGCATTTGGCTAGGTTTTATAGAGTTGATTTTTAACTTGTTTATCCTTTCCATAGATTCGGAAGTTGTAATATTTTCAGGAATCAGCGCATTTAAACCCTTACCTAATCTCTTTTCCATGTTGCTCCTCCTCCATTACAACCTCTTTATTTTCAAGTGGTTGTGTAAAAATTCCTAAAACTTCTTTTGCCAGATTTTGATATGCAAAAGCTCCAATGGAATTCTTGTCATACAACAAAATAGGTTTGCCAAATCCAGGTGCTTCGGAAAGTTTTATTGACCTTGGTATTATGGTCTTATAAACCTTGTCACCAAAGAATCTATTGACCTCTTCTATAACTTCTTTTGTTAAATTAGTCCGAAAATCTGCCATAGTAAGCAGTACACCTTCTATCGCAAGTCTATTGTTCAAATTTTCTTTGATCAAATTTACAGTATTCATAAGTTGTGATAATCCCTCTAATGCGTAGTATTCGCACTGAATAGGGATGATTACAGAGTCAGCAGCTGTAAGCGCATTTACAGTCAAAAGTCCAAGCGACGGCGGGCAGTCTATCAAAACAAAATCATATGGAACAAGCATATTTTCCATAGATTTTTTTAATCGATATTCCCTGCTCATGACGTTAACCAGTTCTACTTCGGCACCGGTAAGATCAAGATTGGAAGGCGCCAAGCTTAGATTGTCAATTTGAGTCGGCACAACAACACTCTCCAATGTAACGTACCCATGCAGTACATTATAAATGCTACTGGTAACAGAATGTTTATTAATACCTATTCCACTGGTTGCGTTTGATTGTGGGTCAAGATCTATAAGGAGAGTTCTTTTGTTTTCTATGGCCAGGTAAGAAGCCAAACTTAGGGTAGTAGTGGTTTTTCCTGTACCACCTTTTTGATTACAAATGGCGATGATTTTTGCCAATTGTTCCCCGCTATATTTAGGTTATCTGTTTTAGCTGCTTACGCTGCAAATACCGGATTATTGAGAAGCGCCAATGCCATATGCAGAAGTTGTAAATTTATAAAAGTTTCCACGTGGAAACCGTATATAAAACACTGTTTGACTATTTTGTTTATTTAATTAACCCTACTTTTCAAATATCCAAGGTATTAGAAACAAATTCAATATGTTGATTAAGTATTAAAAAACATATTTTGTTTCTATTCCTTATTAGAGCAAGTTTACCTGACATGATCCTGAAAGTCAATAGCATATGCTAGAAAAATATATGTGGATTTGTGAAATTATTATAGGTTTTTTTGTGATCTTTTTTTAACTATAGCTTTTATCTTGGCTAGCTCTGCGCCTTCCATTCCAAAAAGACCTTTATGTTCTTCGCGCAATATCTTTATCTCGACATCTTCTTTTTTCACATTTAGTTTTTCAAGCGCTATTTTTATTGCTTCTTGGGTCGTCTTCGCTTCTACTTCAATAAATCTTTCTTTCATTCTTGCACCGTGTTTAAAATGATGTGACGTGAAGCTCCACCGCCTTACAGCGGTGGCTTCTCTTTTTACAGGGTTCCGCTCCACCGATAGAGCGGAACCCTGAACCGAAAGCCATTCATCCGCGCCCTTACAGGCGTGGCTTTCTGGTTCATGGGTAAATACATTTCTGCCACATAACTTTATTTATCAATCTAATGCTTCATGGTAGAGTGTTCGACTACCATCAATATAGTATTCGTGAGCCAATAAAGAACTAGCCCGGAAGGGAAACTATAAAATATGAATCCAAAAAATACCGGAAATAAGAAAAGCATGATCTTTTGCTGCTGCTCTTGTTCCTTTGTTGTAGTTGGTGTGTGTTTAGTAGACATCCTCTGTTGAAAAAACATTGCTACCACCATAAGGATAGGCAAGATATGAATCTGGTTTCCTAAAAATGGTAAACTTACTGGTATATGTATATAGTCAGGTGAGGATAAGTCTTTTATCCATAAGAAGTTAGCTCCTTTTAACTCTATTGAACTTATCAATCCTTGATATAGTGCAATAAAGACAGGCATTTGTAATAAAAGCGGCAGGCAACCTCCTAAGGGATTTATATTATACTGCCTATAAAGTTC
Source organism: Omnitrophica bacterium RBG_13_46_9 (assembly GCA_001804045.1). Taxonomy (GTDB): domain Bacteria; phylum Omnitrophota; class Gorgyraeia; order JABMRN01; family RBG-13-46-9; genus RBG-13-46-9. The sequence continues at coordinate 36,447 of MHFD01000076.1, read as the reverse complement.
TGCCAGCTCTTTGTTTAATTTCTGTGGATTATCTTTGTGAAGTTTGCGTAATTTTTCCATGTGGGGCTGGATGTCTTGCATTTTTTTCATCGAAAGAAAACTTTTTCTGGTTAAAGGAAAGACGATTATATTTATGAGAAATGTGAGCATTATAATCGCGACACCCCAATTTTTTGTCACATTATAAAATGCCCTTAATGTAATGAGCAGGCCTTTGGTTATTATGCCAAATATTCCATAATTTACAATATTATCCAAGTCAGGAGTTATTTTTTTCAGTCGTTCCGCGATATTGGGCCCGATATATAAGAAGTAGGAATCTTCTGTTATTCCTCCGGCATAAATAGGAGCTATCTTTGATCTTACCCCGCTAGCTATGTTGGATTTACCAAATTGTTTAAGTATGACTGCTTCTGACTCTTGCTGCGGTTTGAGGGCTATGCAAAAATATCTTTCTCTGATACCGGTCCACGAAATAATACCTTTTATAAGCTGTTCTCCGTTTTTTATTCTTGTGGTCCGCGATATTTTACCGTCTATCATTGAAGTTGCCTCCAAAAAGCTTCTTCCCATTGTCAGTCCTGCTGATTGAAGGCCGGATGCACCTAATATATCGTAATCTTTATTTATTGTTATGTTGCCAAGATTATAGATTAATATATGTAACTCTATATAATCGTTATACTTATAAAAATTGTATTCTTTGGTAACTTTAAACGCGCCTGGAACCAAATATTCATATACAATCTTGTCCGGGTCTTGTTTGATTAATGAAAATTCTCTTTTGTAAAGGAATTTAATTAATGCATCGCTTTGAATAGAGCATATCGCTCTATTCTCTACCGCGTTAGAAACTAAAATTAACGGAGACCCTGTAGCGTGGTCTAAATACTCCTTTAATCTTATTTCCTTTAAAGAGCCGCCTATGTCTGTAAAAGTCAGGATGTATTTTTCTGTTTCAATAATGGTTTCTTTTTCTTTATAAGAAACCGGCTCCTGGGCAAATTCTGTCGGCAGGGCATCCTTTTTGATGGTAGGTATATCGACTTTTTGAGCTACCGGCCGCGCCATAGGCTCTTTTGGTCTGGGAACCAAAGATTGGCATATGAGAATGACTAAAATCGATAAAACTATCGCTGTTATTAAACGTTTTTCCATAAACTTATTTAAATTAAACCGGATCAAACCCACCCGGATGAAGTGGGTGACACTTTAGTATCCTTTTTACGCTTTTAATAATTCCTTTGATCAGACCGAATTCTTTCAGACATTGCAATGCATATCCTGAACAGGTCGGATAGAATCTGCAAGTTTGTAACTTCATTGGAGATAAGAAGTTACGATAAAAATTTATTAGAAAAATCAGTATATTCCTCATTATATTAGAGAACATCGTATACTCCGTCTATGCATAGCTATCCGGTCATCTACTTTCGTATTTTCGATGATCTATTCCCAATATCAGGTTTTTAATCTCATTCTCCGCTTCGCCAGCATTTGAGTGTGGCAAACCCGCCCTAGAAGTAATCACTAAGTCATAGCCTTGAACAAATGGGATCACTTCTTTTCTAAATAGCTCTTTTGCTATTCTTCTCAATCTGTTTCTGCGGGTAGCGAGCTTAAAATGCCCTTTTAGGATTGATACGCCGGTTCTAGTGGTCGAGGACGAGTTTTCCCGTATATATAAAACGAAATGAGGGCTTAAAAATCTTTTGCCCTCTTTGAATATCTTCCTGAAATCAGATGATTTTCTAAGGCAATGCTTTCTTTTCATGGGTCATACGCCGATAAAGTGAGAACAAAGTAGAGAAAATCAGCGTTATTGTACAGTCAAGACCCTGTGTTTTTTTCTCCTCCGTCTTTTTAAAACGTCCCGACCGGATTTGGTGCGCATCCGGCGCCGGAATCCATGCTTGCGCTTTCTCTTAAGGTTGGATTTTGGTCTTAATGTTTTTTTCATAGCGGGTTGATTATAACATACTTTAAATTATAGTCAAGCAGAAAACCGGCTTGTGTTATTTTAATTATCTCGTTAGGCCTTAAGGTGACCGCAGGGATCGCATGCGCATCCCGAATGCATAAACGCCCCAAGAATCTAACCGGGACCCCGGAGAAGTCCAGAACTTGAAAGTTTCATCCGGGATAAAAACATGAAAAATAGACTACAGCGACCGAAACCCGGATCTTCATAATCTAGATTGCATATTTCATAAGCAAAGAATAACCGTAATTTCCTTTTTAGAAGCAAAAGAATCACGATAATCATTTCTTCCAGGCGTAATTGAATATTAAAAATAATACACCTTTTGCAAAGAAATCGCTTGCAAAAAAATATTGGTTTGATATAATTGTTTCATAAAATTTTCTTGCGCTGACAGGGGTTTTTTATTTCGGCAGAAATGCCAGGCGTTTGTCCGTGCTTATTGTCTGCAGGGCGGCTTTTTCTGCCATGCTTAAATCCAATGATAAAATCTATCTTTTTTAGCATAACACCTCAATACCCCCGCTATATCTCTTGTGGATAACCTGTGAATAAACTGTATATTTATATTGAATTACTGGTCGAATAGCTGTGGATAACCCTGTGGAAAATGTTCATAAAGAATTGTGGGACAACCTCCTGAACTGCATAAAAAGCGAGGTCAGTGAGCAGGTATTTAATGCATGGTTTGCGCCGATAATACCCGTATCTCTTTCGGATGATACGCTTACGCTTGGAGTTCCCAATGAATTTTTTAAAGAGTGGGTCAGAGAAAGATACTCAAACCTATTAGGTTCCTACCTGAGTGAAATCGCCAACAAGAAGATAAATATAGAATTCTCTATTTCGGCCGTCAAAGAAGTGGCGCCCCAAAAGGAATCCGAAAAAAAACCAACACAGAAGAAGGGGTGGTTCAGGTCTGTCTTTCCCAAGCAAGCCGAGGATGTTTTTTTAAAAGATACGGGTCTAAATCCAAAATATACATTTGACAGTTTCGTGGTGGGCCCGAGCAACAGATTTGCCCACGCCGCCTCATTGGCTATCGCGGAATCCCCCGCCAAAGCGTATAACCCGCTTTTCATATATGGGGGTGTCGGATTAGGCAAGACCCACCTCATGCACGCGATGGGAAATGAGCTGGCAAAAAATAACACTAGAGCAAAGATATTATATATATCCAGCGAAGAGTTCACAAATCAATTGATATCCGCGATTCAGAACAGGGCTACGCAAAAATTCCGACAGAAGTACCGCACTGTGGATATGATCTTAATAGATGATATCCATTTCATAGCGGGCAAGGAAGCCACGCAGGAAGAGTTTTTCCATACATTCAATTCTTTGTACGACGCCCATAAACAGATAGTGCTGTCAAGCGACCGTTCGCCCAAAGAAATCCCTACTTTAGAGGAGAGGTTGATATCCAGGTTTGAGTGGGGTTTGATTACGGATATCCAGCCGCCCGATTTTGAAACAAGAATAGCGATTTTAAGAAAGAAATGTGAGGCGGAAACCATACACCTGCCCGATGATTTCTTTTTCTTGTTGGCCGAAAAAGTTAAAACAAATATAAGGGAGCTGGAGGGTGCGCTTATACGCGTAGTCGCTTACGCAAAATTGATGAACAAAGACATAACTATAGACCTCGCCAAAGAGGTATTAAAAGAGATGATTATTGAGGGCGAGAAAAGAGTCGGGGTCGATCTGATACAAAAAAAAGTGGCTCAATATTTTAATATCAATCTGCAAGACATGAAGATAAAAAAAAGGACAAAAGCGGTGGCTTATCCGCGCCAGATAGCCATGTACTTAAGTAGGGACCTTACAGATCTTTCCCTGCCTGAGATAGGGCGTTTTTTCGGCGGGAGGGACCATACAACAGTCCTTCATGCCTGTGAGAAGATTGAAAATGACTTAAAAAAGGATGAAAAGATGGGTTGGGTTATAGATAAACTGGTTTTAAGCATAAAGAGTGGTTCTTAATGGTGTGGTAATGGTGGCTGTGGATATGTTGATAAGGTGTGTATAAGTTTTTTATTCTAACTCTTTTGTTTTATGGATATTATGTAAATATCAACATTTTTTAACCCTATTACTATTATTACTGTCTTTAAGATTAATATCTATTAGTCGAAGTAGAATAAGGGGGTGATAAATATGAAATTTGTGACAACTAAAGATCAAATTACTAAAACTCTTCAAAAAGTGCAAAATGCGGTATCTTCCAAAACCACTTTACCCATATTATCAAACATGTTGCTAGAGACATATAAGGACCTGGTAAAAATAACAGCCACAGACCTTGATATGGGCATATCCTCGACAACACCGATAAAATCCGAGGTAGAAGGCGCTGTGACGCTTCCGGCCAAGAAATTCCTGGATATCATGAAAGAACTTCCGGATAAGTGCGATATCTCTATCTCCACAAAAAAAAATAATATAATCACTATAGAATGCGACAAAATAGTTTTTAAAATAATAGGATTGCCGAAGGAGGAGTTTCCCCAACCGCCAAACTTCACGGATAAAGACATGTTGACCTTACCGCAAAAATTTGTCAAAGACATGATAGTCATGACAAGTTTCGCGGTGAGTCATGATGAGACGAGGTATGTGCTAAACGGGGTATTGTGCGAGATAAAAAACAAATCAATCAAATTGGTAGCCACTGACGGAAGAAGACTCGCTGTTATAGAAAAAGAACTTCCAACCCAGCCGATCCCGGAGAAAAAGATCATAATACCCTCAAAAACAGTCCAGGAGTTAAGTAGATTATTACAGGATGAGGGAGAGGTCAAGATTTCATTCGACGAAAACCAGATCTTATTCGATCTCAAAGACACGCTCATCATTTCCCGTCTCATTGAGGGTGAATTCCCCAATTATGAGCAAGTCATACCCAAAGAGACGAAGGAGAAGATAATAGTTGATAGAGACGCTCTTTTATCAGCGACTAAAAGGGCGTCCCTTCTTGTTAACCCTGATTCTATGACAGTTAAATTCGATATATCCAAAAATAAAATGTCCATATCTAAAAATACACCCTATATGGGCGAGGTGAGAGAGGAATTGGGGGTATTGTATAAAGGGAAAGACATATCAGTGGGATTTAACCCTTATTATATTATAGAAGTATTAAAAAACATTGAGGCAAAAGACGTCAGTCTTGAGTTGGCGGACTCCGATAAACCTGGCGTCATAAGGCTCGGCAACGAATATACATATGTGGTTTTGCCCATGCAGATCGCCTGATGACAGGGTTTAAAAATACTTGGCAAGCGAAGGGCCTACATAAAAAGACAGACCATGCATTAAGTTAATATGAACAATGATAAAAAACCCGAACCGCTAAAGGGCGTATTAAACAAAATAATTTCAAATCTGAAAAAAAAAGAGGAGTATGAAGCGGGTATCATAAAACTATGGGAGAAAACGGTTGGTAAAAGCGCTTCGAAGCACGCCAGGCCAGCTTTTCTTAGGGCCAAAAGGCTTGTTGTTAATGTAAGTGATTCATCCTGGCTTTACAAGCTTACCCTGGAGAAAGACAGTTTGCTAAGAAGGTTCAATGAAAATTTAAAAAGCAGAAGAAAAGTCAGGGAACTGCAATTCAGAATCGGCCAAATTAAATAGAGGCCATCTCATAAATACTTGTAATGGCCTCGTATTGCGAGGAGGCCTGTTAAGGCCGACGAAGCAATCTTTGAGGTTGCTTCGCTTCGCCGAAGCGAGAGGAAAGATCCCACGCCTGTAAGGGCATGCAGCTTAAAAAACACTAACGATTGCTATATGCATAAAACAACCCGTTAGTCGCGATAGCGGAGGGACAATGGCAAAAGAAAGAGCTAAAAAGAAAAGTTCTAAAAAAGACAAAGAAACCCAGCAAAAAATCGATAAGGAGAAAGAGGCATCTTCCAAAAAATATGACGCTACCACGATTCAGGTCCTGGAAGGCGTCGATGCCGTCAGAAAGCGGCCGGCCATGTATATAGGCGATACCACGCAGCGCGGCTTGCACCATATGGTTTATGAAGTCGTGGATAACTCGATCGACGAAACTATGGCCGAATTCTGCGATACTATAGATGTATTCATCCATGCGGATAATTCAGTCAGCGTTGTCGACAACGGACGGGGGATACCGGTAGATATACATAAGACACAGAAAAAACCCGCTGTTGAAGTGGTCATGACGACGCTTCACGCCGGCGGAAAGTTCGACCACCGCGTCTACAAGGTATCCGGCGGGCTTCATGGAGTAGGGGTAAGCGTTGTAAACGCGCTTTCGGAATGGCTTGAGGTCGACGTGTTAAGAGACGGCAATGTCTATCACCAGGAATACGAAAAGGGCAAGACAGTAAGCCCTCTAAAAATAATCGGCAAGACATCTAAAACAGGGACGCGTGTCACATTCAAACCCGATAAAGAGATATTCAAAGAGGCGACGAAGTTCAGCTATGACATATTAGCCAACCGCCTCAGGGAACTCGCTTTTCTCAATAAAGGAGTAAAGATCACCCTCAAAGATGAGAGGCAGGATAACAAAGAGAGCGAATTTCATTACGAAGGCGGAATAATATCTTTTGTGGAATATCTGCACAAGAATAAGACCCCGCTGCACAAGAAAGTCATTTATCTTTTGAGAGAGAAAGACGGCATATTTGTTGAAGTGGCGATGCAGTATAACGACGGATACACCGAGAACATATTCACGTTTGCTAATACTATAAATACGACCGAAGGCGGGACTCATCTTACCGGTTTCAAATCCGCGCTTACAAGGACACTCAATCAATACTGCAAGAATAAGAAACTGTTAAAAGAGGGTATAAGCTTATCGGGTGATGATACAAGGGAGGGGCTCACGGCCGTCATCAATGTCAAGCTGCCAAACCCTCAATTTGAGGGGCAGACAAAAGCCAAGCTCGGCAATTCAGAGGTTGAAGGGGTAACGGAATCCGTAATAAACGAGTTGCTTGGCACATTTTTGGAAGAAAATCCCTCTATTGGCAACAAGATCGTAGAAAAGTCAATTCTTGCCGCCAGGGCCCGCGAAGCCGCCAGGAAGGCAAGAGAACTCACGAGAAGAAAAGGCGCGCTTGAGGCGGGGAGCCTTCCAGGTAAGCTCGCTGACTGTTCCGAAGAGGATGCCGCTGTATGTGAACTTTATATCGTTGAGGGAGACTCCGCAGGTGGTTCGGCAAAACAGGGCAGAGATCGCAGATACCAGGCGATTTTGCCGCTCAAGGGGAAGATTTTGAACGTAGAGAAAGCCGCTTTAGATAAGGTATTAAGCAATGAAGAGATCCGCACGGTAATTACGGCTATTGGGACCGGCGTAGGCGATGAGTTTAATGTTGATAATTTAAGATACCATAAGGTCATATTGATGTGTGATGCTGATGTAGATGGTTCGCATATAAGGACATTACTTTTGACTTTTTTCTACCGCGAAATGAAAGATCTGGTAGAAAAAGGTTATATTTACATTGCTCAGCCACCGCTATATAAAGTAAAAATAGGAAAAAGGGAGGAATATATAAACACCGAATCCGAAATGAACTCTATTATTTTAGACCAAGGCACGGAGGGGATAGAAATCACGAGAATCAAAGACAAAAATATCTTTAGCGGGAAAAAACTGAAAGAGATTATGGAATTGCTATTGCAGGTTGGGGCCCTATCTACCGCTATTGAGAGACGTGGAGTAAACTTTGATAAATTCCTCGCTTTTAGACATGAAAAGTCCAAAAAATTGCCACTTTATATGGCCAAAGTGGAGGGTGAGACCCATTTTATTTATGATGAAGATGAGCTCTCGGTATTTACCAAGAAGATGGAAAAGAAATACGGAAAAGAATCTGAAATCAATGTAACAGAATTTTATGAGGCAAGGGAGCTTAATAAATTGAATGCGAATCTCACAAAGTTAAAAATCGATATAGCCAACTACAATCCGCAGCAAGAGATAGTTGATAAAAAAGGCAGCAAAGATAGGCACCCACTCTTTAAGATTACCACCGAAAAAGAGACAAAATTGATTTTTAGCCTCAAGGAACTGGTCAATGCCGTTTTAAATCACGGCAAACGCGATATGACCATTCAGCGCTACAAAGGTCTTGGCGAGATGAATCCGGGACAGCTCTGGGATACCACGATGGATCCGGAAAAACGTACTATGCAAAAAATAACCGTAGAAGACGCTGTTGAGGCCGATGCCATATTTACGGTTTTGATGGGTGATCAAGTTGAGCCAAGAAGGTTATTTATAGAGAAACACGCGCCTGAAGTAAAGGTATTGGATATTTAGTCAGCGATACAAATAGCCAAGTCGCTCGAGAGACGCATAATCAGATCGGAAGCCGAAAGAAGGAGTCCTATGTATACCAGAAACGAGAAAGTGGTCCCTGTGCATATAGAAGAGGAGATGAAGGATTCTTATATCAATTACGCAATGAGCGTAATAGTAGGCAGGGCCTTGCCGGATGTAAGAGATGGTTTGAAACCGGTTCACAGAAGAATCCTTTACGCGATGAGAGACTTGAATCTGGAATACGGCAAGGCCTACAAGAAAAGCGCCAGGATCGTTGGCGAGGTTCTTGGTAAGTACCATCCGCACGGTGACATGGCGGTCTATGACACATTAGTGCGCATGGTGCAGGATTTTTCATTGCGGTACCCATTGGTAGACGGGCAGGGCAATTTTGGCTCCATAGACGGCGATGCGCCTGCGGCCATGAGGTACACAGAAGCGCGTCTACACAGCATAACCGATTGGCTTCTGGAGGATTTGGAAAAGAACACGGTCGATTTTGTCCCAAACTTCGACAATTCGCTTAAGGAACCGAGCATCCTTCCTGCCACCATGCCCAATCTCATTCTAAACGGCTCAAGCGGGATAGCCGTAGGAATGGCGACGAATATCCCACCGCACAACTTGACCGAAGTCGTTGAAGGCATAACGTACTTAATTGATAACCCCGACTGTGATATAAAGGATTTAATGAAGAAGATCACGGGTCCCGATTTCCCTACGGGAGGTATTATATGCGGGAAAGACGGCATAAAAAGAGCTTATGAGACAGGCAGGGGCAGGCTTCTTGTGCATGCCAAGGCGTTTGTCGAAAGCCTGAAAGGCGGGAAAGAGAATATCATCATTACGGAAATTCCATACCAGGTAAATAAAAATAACCTTATATCATCGATAGTGACTTTAGTCCAGGAAAGAAAAATAGAGGGCATCGCGGATCTAAGAGACGAATCGGATAAAGAAGGCATGCGCGTTGTTGTCGAATTGAAACGGGGCCAGAACGCCCAGGTAGTATTAAATCAGCTTTATAAACACACCCAGATGCAGACTACCTACGGTGTCATTATGCTGGCTTTGGTAAACAGCAGGCCGCAGGTCCTTAACCTGAAGGAAATACTTTCGCTTTACGTCGATTATAGAAAACAGGTCATTGTCAAAAGGACCAAGTATGACATGGAAAAAGCGGAAGCGAGAGCGCATATATTGGAAGGACTAAAGATAGCGATTAAGAATCTCGATAGGGTGATAAGCATCATCAGAAAATCAAAAGACCCGGGGACGGCCAAAGAAGAACTTATGAAAAAGTTCAAACTGAGCGATAAGCAGGCTCAGGCGATCCTGGAAATGCAGTTGCAGCGGCTCACTAATCTGGAGAGGGCGAAGATCGACAAGGAATATATAGAGCTTATCAAAAAAATAGAGCTTCTGCGTTCTATTCTGGCCAGCGAGAAAAAAATCCTTGAGATAATCAAGGAAGAGTTGAGCGAATTAAATAAAAAATTCGGAGACCAGAGACGCACCCAGCTTATGGCGGCTGTCGAAGAACTCGAGATGGAAGACCTGATACAGGAGGAGGACGTTGTTATAACCATAAGCCATTCCGGATACATAAAACGCCTTCCCATCGGAGCTTACAGAAAACAGAAAAGAGGCGGGAAAGGCGTATCGGGAGCGGAGATGAGGGAAGAAGATTTTATAGAAGACTTGTATATCGCCTCGACTCACGATAACCTCCTTTTTTTTACCAATAAAGGCAAGGCATATGCCCTAAAGGTTTACGACATTCCCCAGTCGGGCCGTACCGCAAAGGGGAAGGCTATCGTGAACCTGCTTTCGCTGGAGCAGGGGGAGCAGATTACCTCCAGCATTTCCGTGAAGGACTTTGAAGAGGGGAAGTTTTTGATGATGATGACGCAGACGGGAAGGGTAAAGAAAACGAAGCTTTCAGCGTTTGCAAACATAAGAAAGAGTGGTATAATAGCGATTTCTTTGGGCAAGGACGACAATCTTATCTCCGCCAAGCTTACCTCCGGAAAGGACGAGGTCTTTATAGCGACTAAAGACGGAAAGGCCATTCGGTTTTCCGAAGATAACATAAGAGACATGGGAAGGTCCGCCGCAGGGGTACGGGGCATAAATCTGGGTAAGAAGGATGTTGTCGTCGGTATGGAGGTCATTACGGATAAAAAGACCGCGCTCCTGGCCGTTACGGAAAACGGGTTCAGCAAGAGGACGGAGGCCCAGGAGTATCGGGTCCAGTCAAGGGGCGGCAAAGGCGTCATCAATATAAAAGTAACCGAAAAAAATGGACCGGTAATAGGCCTTAATCTGGCTTCAGACGCGGATGACATTATGATAATAACTTCCAAGGGCATGGTCGTGCGTTGCGCCGTTAAGGATATACGCAGCACCGGCCGTTCCTCCCAGGGCGTACGCATCATCAAACTGGAGAAAGCCGATAAAGTCGCCTCGGTAGCGCGGCTCGTTAAAGAAGAGGAAGAGTAAATAGTTTATAGCTCTTAGCCAATGGCTAATGGCTATTAGCTATGATAAGGTACTTCGGAAATGGTCAATTCTCCCATAAGGTCGAATTGACAACATTTCCTCAGTGCCAAATTTTCTTAAGGCGAAAATTTGGCCCCATCGTCTAGCCCGGCCTAGGACATCAGATTTTCATTCTGAAGACCGGGGTTCGAATCCCCGTGGGGCTGCTAACTCGTTGTAAAAAACCTCTTGCTTAAAAAGTGAGAGGTTTTTTCTTGCTCGTTGAATCACCTCCAAATCTGAATAGTATATTTGGTAACCCGGAAAGTTTTTTAAAGATTCTAAAAATTGGTCAAATACCAGAACTGCAGAATCTGATACGCAAAGCCAGCGATCGATACTTTTATTGGTCGGATGTTATTCATCGCATGCCAGCGAATAATATAGAAATCAAGGCTGAAGAAATATGGGCGTATTTAAAATTAGGGCGTTCCGCAAACAGGAAAACTACACCTATAATGGACAAAAACAATCGACCCTTTACGTATTGGATACCAGATTGTCTGCATCGCGGCATAAGTGATGTTGATAAATGGTCTGGGGGACAAATAATTACTGACCACCCATTTAGCCTTCCAGCCAAAGAGAAATATATTATAAGCTCTTTAATGGACGAAGCCATTGCATCTAGCCAGCTAGAAGGGGCCTTAACAGAGTATAGGATTGCAAAAGAAATGTTACGGTCTGGGCGTAAACCCAAAGACAAAAATGAGCAGATGATATTTAACAATTGGCATGCAATGCAATTCATTCGAGAAAATATTAAAACACCCTTTTCTGCAGATAAACTCTATGAACTGCATACTATTTTGACGCAAGATACATTGAAATCTCCTAGTGAGGCAGGAAAATTTAGGGATAGGGATGACATTGTTGTTACATACAGAGATGAAACTGTGCATATCCCACCTAAAGCAGATACGCTAAAGGACAGGATGAATAAACTGATTGAGTTTGTAAATCAAGATGACGAAGAAAATTGGATTCATTCCATCATTAAAGGAGCGATGATCCATTTTTGGTTAGCGTATGATCATCCCTTTACCGACGGGAATGGGAGAACGGCCAGAGCATTGATGTATTGGTATCTCCTGAGCCGTGGTTATGAACTTTTTCAATATTTATCTATTTCAAAACATTTTCTTAGAGCCCCTGGCCAATATGTAAGAGGATATCTTTATACTGAATATGATGAGAATGATCTGACTTATTTTCTAGTTTACCCATGAACCAGAAAGCCACGCCTGTAAGGGCGCGGATGAATGGCTTTCGGTTCAGGGTTCCGCTCCACCGATAGAGCGGAACCCTGTAAAAAGAGAAGCCACCGCTGTAAGGCGGTGGAGCTTCACAATTTACTTGCTATTAGGTTTGCTTTGAATGAATTGAGAAAATATTTAAAAAACAAACAGAGGGAAATATCAAAAGCAAACGAACTATTAGATAAGTTTCGTGGATTAAATTTACGACAAAAGAGTTTAATCTATCACTCTATTCAACATCCAGATAATATTTATACAATAGAAGCCCATAAAAATACTCACGGTATTGCATATGATACTGCTCGTAAGGATTTAATAGCTCTTGCCATAAAGGGGTTTTTTGAAATAGAGAAAGAGGGCAAGCGGCTACTATTGTTTCTTCCGACAGGAAAAGCAATTGAGAAATTGCGTAATAAATAATATCTTGCAATTTCGAACCAAAGGTTGCCAATTCTCGGCAAAAAGCCTCCTGCTTTTTAAGTAGGAGGCTTTTTCATACTTGAATAGAATATTTTTCTTGCTTGGTCAACATGCCTCAATGGGAAGCCGCATATCGCCGAAGGAAATGTCTTTATTGACGAATCGGAAATTGAGGCGGCTAAAATTAGCTTGGTTATTATATATTATGTTAAAGATCAAATTTTATTGCAGACGCCCTATATATCTTTTGCATGAAGGGTTAAAAGATATCCGAAAAGGAGATTGGTTCCGGATAATTCTGCACATAAAAAGATTCTCGAAATGGTAAAAAGATTTCAGCTCGACAATATCTCCCTTACCGCCTTTTTCATCTCTTCGACCGTCACCCGCGATATGCCATTGTCTTTGGAACCGGCTATTTTTTGAGAGCTGACGACAATATTCTTGACTTTCCATGGCCCGAAACGGCAGGGACTATCCTCGCCAAATAGCGAGCCTGATTTTGGCCAGCAGGACGCCTCTACCACAGGTATTCCCATGGCGGCCGATATGTGCATTAAGCCGTTGTCATTGCCTATGTAAGCCTTACAGTGTTTTATCAAAGCGGCTGCCCGGCGTAAGGTGGTATTTCCTATCATATTGATGACAGGGCCTTCTTTTAAATCTTTTTCCATCCTTTCTCCCAACGGCTTTTCCTGCTCGTTCCCCAAAAGCAATATACGCACGCCGTATTCTTTTATGAGCCAGGCACCCAAATCGGCAAAATACCCGATGGGCCATATCTTTTTTGGCTCCTGGGACCCCACGCCGAAACAGACCAATGCCTCGCCGGACTTTACTTCATATTTCCTTAGGATCTCTCCGGCAAAGACCTTATCGGAATCTTCTATCCATAATTCCAGATCGTCACCGGAGGGCTCCCGCCCCAAAAATTTTATCACGTCTAAATTGCGTACTACCTCATGTTTGACCGTGTGCCAGCGGTATTGCGGGGCTTCGCGGAACGGAACCCCACAATCGGAAACGCCGCAAAACCGAGTGGCTTCATGCGGACCATCCGTAATTAAATGTGTAATAAAATTATCATACCCCCTGTTTAACCTGCGTTTATCGGCGCTCGTATATTCGGAATAGCCGATTCTATCCCTGGCTCCGCTAATATACGCCAGAAAAGACCCGTGATAATAATCGGTTCCCCAACGAGGCGTTATTGCCAGGTCAAATCTTTTTTCCCAGAGGTTGAAGGCAGAGAAATTCACGGCCCGGAAACACTTTTTCAATTTTTTAAAGGAGCCCCGCGCTCTCCAGTCGTATGTCAGCACCTCATCTACATAAGGGCAGATATCAACCAGGTTTAAAGCGCGCGGGTCGACTATAAGAGTGATAAATGAGCCGGGCGAATTCCGGCGGAGTTCTCTCAGGAAAGGGGTTGTCAGTACCAAGTCTCCGATCGAATCCAGACGCACCACCAATATGCGCTTAGCGCTGCCCGCACCGACGTCTCTATTTTTCCCTCGCAGGCCCAGAAACCAAAAAAACGGTTCCATAAAGAACACTGCGATGAAGGATAAGGTAAAGAAAGACGATATCTTTCTAATGACGGATTTTACGGCACCGTATAAAGACCGTATACGTGGCCATTGCACTAAAGCTGCCAGCCCTCTCACGAGCCAATGTGGCCGGGAGTTCTGAAGGACTCCATGCAGTTCCCGGTAAGAGTACCCGAGGTGTTCGACAAGGTCTTTACCCAGAGATCCAAGGTAACTGTAGGCGAATCCCCACATCCGCGGGTCTCTGACGGCTGCTTTCCAGCTTTCGGATTTCCGCGCATCAGGGGCTGTATGTTTATACACAAATTGGTCTCCAAAGCACCATTGAGGAAGGCCGTACGCGTTATATTCGATTATTTCCGGGTAAAACCCCACGCCTATATTTTCACAGATTCTCCTTATCTCTGCATCCGGCTGGGATACCAGGCGCTCATAGTGGACTTTTATGGCTTTTGAATCCAGGATATTCATACCCTCAAGCAATAGACGCGGGACGTCTACCAGGTCGTCATTGTGATCCGTCGAAAGCGTCCGCTTATCGTAACCCGTCCAGTTTGTGACGATTGAGCATAGAACTGCCAGCGGATTACGCAGCAGGAATATGTAGCGCGCTTCCGGAAAGACCCTGTAAAGTTCGGGTATGAAATAAGCGTATCTCGGTGTTTTATCGAGGAAATAACGCTTACCCGAGTTTTCAAGGGCACGGTTATACAGGTATACATACATGCGTCGCAAGCCTTCAAAGTAGTCATCGCGCCCGCCTGGAAATGTCTCAAGGAAACGGCGCACATTTTCACGCGCAAAACGGGCCTCTCTCCCTTCGGGGCTGGACCATCTACATGTCAGCCCTACAAGCGGAGGGACCATAAGCCATGGCTCTGATACTGTATATATATCATGGTGGTTTCCCAGGATCCGCTGGAGCATGGTTGAGCCCGACCGCGGCTGGGAAATAAGGAAGATAAGATTTTCGCCTTTTTGTCCGATTTTCATTTTTATTCTGTCTTTTGCCCTGACATAACAGAAGTAAAGAGCGGAAGCGGGCTTCCTTCCATGTATTCCGGGACAGTTACCCCAAGATAGTTTAGAATCGTGGGAGGAAGGTCTAAAATGCCGGTTTGAAGACCGCCGCGGGCAGGTACTCCCTTGCCGCAGAATAACCAGAGACCTTTCCGGGTATGGGTACCGATCAAATAATCCCGATTTGGCCGGCACATCTTGAAAAGAGGAGCCCTCAAATCACCGTCACGGCCGGTATAACCTTCGTTGAATTCCAAAACTATTACATCCCACTCCGGGAACGATACAAAACCGTACAACTCCTTTGCCAGCCAGGCCCTGCGTATTACATGGGACCCGGAAGAAGGGTCCTTTAAGCTTTGCAGGGCTTGAATAAGAATATCTGTAATCGCGCCGTTTTCCCGTATTTTATTGTATACATATATCGCTTTACAATCAAGAAAAACACCTCTTGGTTTTCTATCGAGAGAATCGAATAGACAACGGGATAGATTTAGGATACCGCGGGTAGCTGTAAACCCATGCACAGAAAATAACGTGACCATGCCCGGCTTTACCTCCTCTATCAATCGCCCGATAGCCGTATCCAGCGCCTCAAAGAACTTCGCTATTTCCTGATGTCCCTCTGCGCTAAAAGCTGGATGTCCGGAGTCCATAAGATGCCAGAGGGCGTGCTGCAGGGGATCCGTCGCGAAAAAATGAACCATGCATATATCCCATGAAGGTTTCTTAAGGAGATACTCTGCTATTGCCCCGGTCTGAAGTACGCTCTGAATTTGCTTTTGGACAAATTCACGCATGGATTCTGAGTCCCGAAAACCGCCAGGGGGGAAAAATTGCTCGGATTTAGGCGGGCACACCCTCCCAAACCTGGAGCGGAGTTCTCCGGCCAATCTCGCAGGATGCGTGAAATTACGGGAATTTCTCATGTGCTGGTCCGCTACGATAAGACCGTTAAGTTTTGCCGGAGGGTAGGTAAGGGGGGCGTATACCGAAACCATCTTGAAGCCTCGACTATGCGCTAGTTCGGGCCAGGTCGGCAGTTTAAGTGAGTTCCATCCCACGAGTTGGTGCAACCTTCCTCTCGACCGCAGCTCTTTAAATGCGAATATCCCGTGTCGGCCGGGGTTTTGTCCTGTCCAGAAACTCCCCCAATTGGGGTATGTGAAGGTCGGTAGCATAGAAGAAAGCGGCCCTGACATGCCGGAACTCACCAATGAGCTTATTATAGGCAATTTCCCTTGTTCCTGAAAAGGTTTTAACCCTTCCCAGGAAGCGCCATCAAGACTCAAAATCAAAAGCTTTCCGTTATTCATTTAATTTGACTCCGAAAAATTATGTTTTCATGTGCCCATTCCCGACATCATCCGCCGCTGAAAAAATGGTAAAACTTGAGGGGGATGTTACCAGGGTTTTTTAAGTCAAGAGCCCCCCGGTGTATCATCCAGCCCAACCCGATGTAATGCGAGCAATTAAAACATAGATGTTCTTTGGCGCCTGACGATTTTTCAAATAGAACATTTCGGCCAGAACCGGCGTATAAATCCGCTAAACCTTTTTCCGCGATGTTTCCTAGCGGGAAGAGGGCCCCGTCAAAATCACAGCAGGAGCACGCCGTAACGGTCCCCGAGGAGAGGACGCCTATCATTGTCGCCATTACCGCGCACGGGCCGGAGCGGATTGCGGGTCTTCTTTCCGATATTTTGATCGCCCCCTTTTTATCTTTCGTATCAAGCATGCCTGCCCAATTGCCGTAAGTCGCTATGTTTGATATGTAGACACCGTTTTTATTAAATACCAAAAGCCCCTTCCGTTTAAGCTTTAGATAGTTCCGCTTATCGGTTCTGAATGCAAGCGAGATAATCGTTTTAGCGCCGGACTTTTTCTTCAATAAAAAAATTCTTTCTATGCCTTCAAGCACATCTTTCGCTTTATCGACACCGAACATCCTAAGATATGTATTGCGGTCCAATCCGCCTGAGCTTACCTGTAAATAGTAAGTGGAGCGTAAAATTTCAATCCATTGCCGGTCAGAAAACCTCATGTGCCCTATAAGGTTAGTGGTAAAGCCGATGTTCCCGATTTCTTTGTATGATGTCAATATCCTGAGACGTTCTATGAGATGAGGGTCTGTCAATAGCTCTCCCGCGCAGGGGGTCAGCGTGACCGCACCCCCGCCCATCACGGCATAATCACGGGCTGTCTTTTCAAAAAGCTCAAGAGACATTATCTGTCCGGGGCGCCTCATCTTTTTATATGCGCAAAAATTACATCGGGCGTCACATATATTAGTTGTCTCCAGTTTTAACATCAGAGGTTTTTTCTCCAGAAATTCGTTCATTTTACCCGATTTCCGAAAAACCGCCCTTCCGGTCGGGGAAATGGCGCTAAATCTTGATATGGTTCTATCGATCAATCGCCGCATAAATAACCCAGTTTTCGTAGAGTGCCCTCGGCCTCGCCTGTAAACGCCTCCAACGCGTCCCATGGCATCTCATCTTTATAGCTTCCGACTTTGCCTCTGCGGAAAAACATCTTATCCCGCGGCCAACCCCTGTAATCAATGCCGTGCTTTATTTCTTTTTGCCGTAACTTTTCGAATGAAGCCCGCTCTGCAGCGGTTTCAAGGACCGAAATATCCTTTTTTATCCCGAAAAAAATGCAAAGTCTTTTTAATTCACCGACCGTGTCTTTCACCATGTCTTCGTATTTGACAAGAAGCATCTTTGCTTTATAGGGGTTTGATAGCCAGGATTCGACATGGTCATGCCATTTGCCGAAATCCAGGCCCTTCCCCCGGATCATCTCCATGAAATCGATATCTTTACCGAGAGATGCCGAATAATAATGATAGCATGACACCATTACATCCCGGCCGTCTCTCGCAATATACAAGACACGTTTATATTCCGGCCTTGGAAGATGGTGTGATTTAAAGAACATCGGGCTATGGCAACGCCTGTAGCAACGTTTTAGATGCACATCCGGGATCATGTTGCGGACCGCGGAATAGCGGATAGTCTCGGGATTTTCGTCATAAAAGATACCCAGGATAAGGTGGGCTAGCCAGCTGTTTCCGCTCCTCGGATAGGAAACTATAAATACGTCGTCATCACTGGATTCCGTAATCGGAAGATATCCTAAAGCGCGCATAACCATAGGCCCGATCTTGATGCCTAGGTTTTTATAAGACTCCTGTATATGGTTTCCCATTGCTCCTTCCACCTGCGGCTACAGTATTCCCTGATTATCAGCTCACGGGCCTTAACTCCGATCCCGTTATTCACCTCGCGGTTTCTTATTAAATACACCACTTTTTCAGCAAATAGGGAAGGCGTATCGGCGATAATTATATTTTCCCCGTCTTTTAAACCCTCCACCCCTTGCGCGGCCGCGCTTGTCGCGACCACGGTTTTAGCCATGCTCATGGCGATCAATATTCTGGATTTAACGCCTACGGTTTTATTAAGGGGGACTATGCAGACAGCGGATTTTGCTATATGGCCGCGAAGGTCCTCCGCATGACCCGTTACTTTGCTGACCACCTTGTTTAAAGGATTTTTGGACAGGCTTCTTATTTTTAAGGAAGGGTCCGGGCCGACGATGTAAAATCTCAATTGCGGGATTTCCTTTCTGATAAGCGGGAGGATGGCGCCTGCGAAATATTCCGCGGCTTCTCTATTGTAGGAAAGAGAAAGCGTTCCAAAAAATATTACCGAAGGAAAATCTTCCGTGACAGGCGCAGGCTTAAAGAGCTCCGTATCCACCACATAGTGTATCGGCTCCACATTAGAGAGGAAAGGGTTGATGCCCGTTAGCCATTTTCTGTCGTTTTCCGATAAAATGACCACTTTTTTAAACGAAGGCAGTATCAGCTTCTCCCACTTTTTGGCTCCCAGATATCTTATAAGATAATACGCCTTGGCCGGAAAGGATTTTTCAGCGATCATGCTGGCGTAGAATAGTCTGCTTATTGCGTCGTCGTCAAAAAAGACCGATGGCACATGACGGGGGATGTCTTCTCTGTGGGCGGAGGTTATTATCTTGTGAAAATGGACCAGATCCGGCTTTTCCCTCTGGAAAGCCTCTTTTAATCTGTCGGACAGTTCTTTTCTGAAAAAGAAAAAAAGAGGCATGATCAGCAACCTATCCCAGGGGAGCTTGGCGGGAGGCAAAAATCGGAGACAGTTCATCGTTCCCCTTAGGAGAAATGCCGCGGAAATGTCTTTTAATCTCCAGGAAAGATTGGGCAGGTCCAGTTTTACGGCATAGACTTTCGCGCAATATTTGCGGGTATCCTCTAACAGGCCTTCTTCTCCCTTCCGCACCCCGCAGACCAAAATTATTTCATTATCCTGAGAGAGCGTTTTTAAGTGTATCCTTAAGGTATATTGGTCTATGTCGTTGTGAGGCAGGTAATAAGAGAATATAAGTATCTTCATAGGAAGTCCCGAAATATTTAAGAACCCCTTGCGTCAAAGATATTTTCTGCCGGCGTCGTATAAATAGAGGCAGTCACACTTGCTGCAAACAGGAAGACACCTTTTTCTTAGTATTTTCCTGAATCTCTCGTAGGAAGGGGAATTCCATATTTCTAAGGCGCTTTTTTCTTTTAAATTGCCGAACTTCAGATCCGGAAATTGTATGCAGGGACATACCTCCCCGTCAGGCGCGATATCCAGCCTGAGCCACTGTTTGTAACAAAACCCGTTTCCCGGGGGCACCTCGGGGGTGTCGGCATATGTGTAAACATGTTCCGGCTCTTTCAGATAACACGAGACCTGCATTGGCCAACTCCGGTCTCTGATTTTCCGGAGTTGTTTCACGAATTCTTCTTTATCAAAATCGGGAACGGACAGGTACCCCGAATGCGTTTTGGGCCGTACTCCGAAATCATTCACCATGACGCTTTCGTATTCCTTTGCCTGCGTCTCTGATATGAACCAGCATGGGTTCAGGAGGATCCAGTCGATTTTTAACCTTGCCATTTCCCTGCAGAAATCATACATTATAGCCACATTGTCAGGGTATATCGTGAACTGTATCCCTATATACGGGGGCCTCTTAATGGCCTTTAAAAGACTTATGTTTTCCACTACCTTATCGTAGACGCCTTTTCCCCTCAAAGAGTCATTTTCGTCCCGTAACCCGTCCAGGGATACCAGAAAAGTAAGATAAGGGTTTTTGGAGATAGTGTCTTTAAATCTGTCCAGCAAAAGCCCGTTTGTGCAGATATAGGCAAAAGACCTTGTTTTCCCCAACGATTCCGCCAGATCTTCAAAATGAGAATAGAGCAACGGTTCGCCGCCCGAAAGGATGTAAGAAGGGCGGTAATGACCGCTCTGGCTGACGATGCGCTTGACGATGTCCCAATCCAGCTCCCCGGAGGTCGTATCCCGCGGTTCTTTTTTACACCAGCCGCGTTCGCCCCAGAGCATACACATCCTGCAGTTCAGGTTGCATCTTAACGTCAGGATAAATTTATACACTAAAGGCGGCAAGACAGCGTTGTCTTTGTCCGGACATTTTGCTATTCGCCTGAAGCGCCGGCGAAACCTGAATTTTTTTTCAATAAGATGCCGCGCATAAAGAGGGTGGGCATAAACAAGTCTTAAAACCGACAATTTTAAAGGGATAGGCATGGGATTTATTGTTTGCATGACCCCGCGGTTTCCCGGGAGTCAATGCACCAGTTTTTAAAGCGTTCTATTTCAAACCACTCGGCGCTGAGATTGCCTATCGCGTATCTGGCGTTGTTGTCTTCGGCGACAGGCATGCCTTTCAACAGGAATATCTTTCTTTGCGCCGCAGAGGCTTCTAAAATCGTAGAGATACCGGGCTTGGTGATTATGCTGGCGCACTCTTTCATGAAGGGGGCCAGGGTTTCCACGGTAGCATAGACCTTTATATTTGGATTGTCTTTAAAATACGCCTTGAGCCTATAGTATTGTTTTTTGTTTTCCCCGCAGATGATATAGATGTTAAGTTGAGGCAGTTTCTGTAATAACGATCTTGCCGTCTCATATAAAGGGCCCTGACCCCAAAAACCGCAGACTAGCAGGACAGAGTTCCTATCGGGTTTTGTTTCCGAGACATCATAGAATTTCTGTCTGACAGGAAGATCTGTTTTGATAAACTCTAAGCGGGGCGGGAAATCAAAATCAAGCTCGTGCCTATCCACAGAAGACAAAAAACCATCGACCTCTTCCCAGAATATATATTTCCATCCCAGACTTCTTCCGTATTCCCCCAGGACCCCCCAGAGATTGAATCTCATCTTTTCTTTTCTTTTTAGGCTCGAAACCCAGAATGCCGGACGGTGGCTTATACAGATGACCGTCTTCGCATTTAACGCTTCTATCTTCGCTTTTAGTCTTTTTAAAGAGGCCCTGTTTAAAAATTTTTCCCTTAAATATTTCCTGTAATAGAAAAAAGGGACACTATAAATGAGATATAGAAGCGCGGTGAATTTGTCAGAGATTATTTTATATCTTTTCAGATCTTCGTTTACCGCGTTTTCGGGCAAAAACTCTTCGATAGGGATATGGCAGACCTTGTATTTTTCCGGAAATCTTTCCCTGACCGCCTCACCTATGCTGTGCATGCCCCTGCCCACAACCGTGCTTACGATAAGCACGGGAGGCTCAAATCTTCGCAAAAGATCCGGCGTTTTATGAATATCTACCGGAGGTTTCATATAAATTTGGCAACGTCTACCCGCGAGACAATAGGCCTATACTTATTGCCGCCTTCGATATTTATCTCGTCCAATTTAAAAAATCGCAGCTCGATTTTCGCGTCCTTACCCAATATGCTTTTTAGCGTGTATAACTGTTCGTCGATGCCTTTATCCTCGAAACCCGAATCTTTGACAAGCATTAGTTTAAATTTATCGATATCTTCCTGGACAAGCTGGAACCACAGGATGTTTTTCCAAAGATCGAAAAAAGGGAATATATTCGTTATAAATCTCCCTTCTTTAGTCACGATGACGTCCTGGGTCCTCCCGTATATTTTTTTAATAGCAGGCAGGCCCCTTCCGCACACACACCTGTTATCATGGCGCCTGTCGAGTTCTATCAGATCCCCGATTTTATATCTTATAAGCGGCATTGCAAAATTATGTAGGGAAGTCCCTATGATCTGACCGGTTATCCCCTTATCGGATGATGGCTTCTCGCCCGTCTCTACTTCCAAAATGCCATATTCGGAGTTTATGTGATATGTCCCTTGCGGGCATTGAGAGACAGCTATAGCTCTTTCCATGTGCCCATAAGAGTCCAGTATCTTGCAATTTAGAACCTTCTCTATTCTTTCTTTTTGATAAGGAAGGACCAGCTCCCCGGTGGTGAAGACGCCTTTGAAAGGTAGGCCCCCCATGCAACCTTTCTTTTCCAAAAGGACCGAGAATATGTAAATAGCCGAAGGCGTGCCTTTTACGAACATGGGCTTATATCTTTTTATGTTTCCGACGATTTTATCGATACTTTCACATGAGATTTGCGCGGGATTGATGATCAATCTGTTGGTCAATAACGAATGGCAGGCGACTTCTTTTATGCTTGTATTCAGAAAATGATGAAACGAGAATTCCATGAAAGACATCCCCAGTCTGTAACCCGCCCAGGACCAGCATCTCCAATAATAGCAGAATTCAAGGATATTGGAATTCTTATCCAGGTAGAACTCTATGGGGTGTCCCGAGGTACCGGAGGTCCTGCAGAGGATGGGGTTAAACCTTTTCGCGTTTTTTGCCACCAGCTTATGAAAGTTCTCTTTTAAGTCTTTTTTGGCAAGCGGCGGGACCTTCTTCAGGTCCTCGATGCTTCTGAAATCAGATGGGGTGAGTTTTAATCTGGCGAATAGCTCCGAATAGTACGGGACGTTCTTATAGGCATGGCTTAACATCAACCGCAGCCTTTTGAGCTGATAGTATTCCAGCCTCTCCCGCGTGAACCACTGGCTTTTTTCCAGAAAAGACCTGAGCTTTAAAATCTCTGCGGGATATGCGAAATCTTTTATTTTAAAATCTATAGACACGGGTTTCCTATATTTGAAGATTTCGATTATTTTTACATAGATTATTCACGGTATCCGCGTCTTATCGGCGTCAATCCGTGTAAAAGCGAAGCAAATCCGTATGCCCCCTCGGGAAACCGGCAAAGCATTTAGGCTCTCTTAATCCCTTGCGCAGAATTGCAGGAACCTCGACATTTTTTTATTCCACAGATCTTTATCGCGCCATTTATCCTGCAGGATAAAATCCGCCAATTCCAATCCCTGGATTATGCAGTGGTCTATATTGCAATGCAAGAATAAGCCTTTCCTGCCGATGGTGAAAAGATTCAAAATCTTGTCCAGCTGGCTATGCATGCCGATAAATTTCTCCCTCCAACCTATTTCGAATACAGGATACGCCTTTTCCAGGTGTATGGAAAAATATTTTGAGACATCGGGATAACCCGTAAGGACACCCGTTTTAATCAGGTCCCTTACGCATATGTCCAACAGCTCTTTATCATCCGCGTCCCAAAGCCTATCTCCCGGCGTACAGGGCACCTCAACCGTCAATAAGGTCCCGCCTGCGAAAGCGTTGATGTAAGGGGAGAATTTACCTATATCAGAGACCCTGCCGAATTTTATATCTAACCTGGGAAAGTAAAAAGTTTCATTCCGGGCTTCCAAAAGTTCACGCATATGTATATACAATATCCTCAACCCCCTCCATGTAAGCCCGCTTGCCGGTGTGTGGTGCCCGTAAAGGATCCCGAAAAGCGAATCTATGGGAACGGTCGAAGCGACTATAGAGCTCTCTATCTCGTCCTTAGCGCCGTCAAGGCCTTCTATTATGATCCTTGTCACCCTGCCGCTGTCTAATGAAAACCCGTTTATCTTCGCGCCTTTTATGATCTTTCCGTTATTCTCAAGGATGGAGCTTTCCAGCTTCTTTGCTATATCGCCTATTCCATGTATCGGATAGAAAAAATACCTGTCTTTGCCGCATACGCTTTTTGTTATTGACTGGAGGTTCAAAAAGGTATTTCTTCTTCTCATCCCGTCAATCGACATCCTTTTTGGGTCCACGCCCCAGAGTTTACGCGCGAAATTCTTGTAGAACGCCACATATATTTTCTTCCCCACGGCCCTTATCATGGCCTCCTGGTAGTTTACCGCGTCGCGGTGAGAATAGTCGAATCTCTTTAGATAGCTGACGGCGAGTCTTAAGGTGTTTCTGAATGAGAGCACTTTCAGGAAATTAAATACATTAGGGGGATACCGCAGGTATTTTCCGTTGTAGTATAACGCGCCTCTTCTGGATCTTTTTATCAGTTTTACGCCGATAGTCTTCTCGAGATATGCGATGAGTTCCGGAGGAAAATCGCTGTGTATTCTATGGGAACCCAAATCAAATGACAGGTCTTCGTCGGAAAGGGTGGATGCAAGGCCGCCCAAAAAATTTTCCTTTTCGACCACTACTACCCTCTCCTTAAGCGTCCTGGAGAGCCGCTCGGCCAGGACCAGGCCGGTAATCCCGGCCCCCAATATAATTATTTTACCCTTATCAGTGTTCATCTTACCATAATATATCCATATGATGTTCGACAATAAGTTAGACTTTACCGCGTCAAATTTCAATATATCATAAAACAAAAGGCTGCGCAAGAAATTTGGATAGGGAATGATCGATACTTGCGCTATACGTCGGAGCCTAACAAAACAAGAAACCGCAGCTATGCTTAGACTTTGTTTATGGGAACAGCCGGCATTTTTTTATATTCAGTAGCGATGTTTTAAGCGGAGCAAAAAGTATTCAGATGTAATACGGATGGTCCCCAGACTAAATTTGACTTTTTATTGATTTTATGGTAAACTTTTTTTGTCAAAAGTTAGTTTTTAATGCACATTTCTCTTGCCAATGCTATTGCTAGACAGCAGTCTGGAGGATAACTATACCTACCAGGTTGATAAGAGAAACCGTGTTTTGCAGCTCATAGGCGATTGGACGATGGGATTATGAGCGGACTATGGTTGATATTTTCATTTTATATTGATATTCCGAAACTTTGGGAAGATGCTGACGAAGCTATAATAACCTTATGATTCCGAAGAAGAAAACAAAATTTACGACTAACCCCTCAAGTGACCGCGAAAAGAAAAACCTACTTTTTTTGAATTTAATACAAAAACACAAACCGACATCCCGCTCAGAGCTATCCAAACTTACAGATATTAATGCTGTTACTGTATCCAATTACATCAACGGGTATCTAAAAAAAGGTCTTATATTGGAGCGCGGATATGATATTTCAAGCGGTGGCAGAAGGCCTGAACTTATCGAATTGAATAAGGGATGGGGATATGGGATAGGTATAAGTGTATGCAAGGACCGCATAAAGGGGGTTCTTGCAGATTTGGATATGGAAGTATTAACCGACGGATCGATTGAGGGCTACGCGAGGGAAAACTTGAAATCTTTTATAGACGAAATATTAAAAAAACTTCTTGATTCCTCAAAGATAGATAAAACTCAGGTAAAACACATAGGGATAGGCGTTTCAGGCGATGTTTTAGCGGATATTATAAAGGTAAAAGACCTGATAGAGACAGAGACGGGTGTCCCTGTGTTGATAGCCGAAAGCGCACTGTGCGCGGCTTTCGGGGAAAAGAGCTTAAATCCGGATGTGAGGGAGGCCGGCAGGTTCATATACATTTTTGGAGACGTCGGCCAAGGAGTTTTTATTAACAACAATGAATTTTTTGAGCCAGGCGATGATAAGAACGGTTACGCCTATCTTAAGTCATGGGGGCAGGGACTTAGCATCGCCAACGAAGCAAAGACGATAGTCGAGCGCGGTATGGGCACAAACATAATCGATATAGCGGGAGGTGCCATAGAGCGCATCACGCTGGAAACGGTGATAAAAGCAACGGCAGAGCATGATGAGATGGCTGTTGATCTGGTTAAGATGGCCGGTATGAACCTGGGGGTGCGCATAGCTTATTTGATAAATCTTTTTGAGCCGGAAGTCATCATAATAGGCGGAGGCATAGAGAAGGCTGGAAATGTGTTTTTTGATCCTTTAAAGGCGAGCATAGACAGATTTATATTGCGGAGAATGTTGGATAAGGTAAGGCTGGTCCCGGCTATTCTAGGAGAGGATGCTTGCGTGAAGGGAGGGGCTTCCCTTGCGATAAGAGAGACGTTTATAGAGATATAAATGAGGTGA
>MHFD01000076.1:7598-10107 GCA_001804045.1 Omnitrophica bacterium RBG_13_46_9 | reverse complement strand
TTTGCGGCAAACCATTTATTCCAAATAAATACCGCCCAAACCAGGAGATGTGCTCAAGGGTAGAATGCCAGTATCAGCGCCAGCTTGACAATATGGCCCAGTGGCGCAAAAGAAACCCGAATTATTTCAGGTACAAAGAGGTCCAGGATAAATCATGGAAGGAGACATGCAGGCAGAGGTCGCTGGAATGGCGCAAAAGGCATAAAGAATACCTGAAACTTTACAGAGAAGCGCACAAGGTAAGGCATCGTGATTATATGAAAGATTATATGAGGGAGTACAGAAAGAGAAAAAAACAGCAGCAGAATCAGGAAAAGGGTGAATAGATGATGAAAGCTATTTCCCGTCAAAAAACATATATGAGCCCAGGCATGATAAAAGCGGCCGCATTCACGGTGGTCTTTATTTGCGCCCTCGCGGGCATTTCTTATTCCCAGGAGAAGCTTCCTGAAGGAGTTGAGGCTAGGCGTAAATTGACGCTGGAAGAATGCATCACTATCGCGATAGAAAACCATATCCCGCTTAAGATAGGCAAAAAACAGCTGGAGCTCGCGCGACTGAGACTGATTGAGACTAAACGCAACCTTGGCCCGACCGTGACCGCGAAGCTTGAAAGCTCAAGCGGCAAAGTGACTTCAAGAAATTATGCGGGCGCAAAGATTGCGCTGGAGGGAAAACAGCCCATCTTCTATGGGGGCGAACTTGTCTTTTCGGTCCGGCAGGCAGAGGTAAATCTGGAAGTGGTAAAGACCGATTACGAAAGGATCAAGAATGAACTTGTTCTTCAGGTAAAAAAAGCGTATTACAGCCTGGATAAGACAAAGAAGGCCCTGGTGGTACAGCGGAAATTGTGCAATAGGACTTCGGAATTTAATGACATAGCTAAGGCCGGGTACGGCGCGAATGTCATCTCTCGCCTAGAATTTTTAAAGGTCAGCTCCCAGTATAACCAGATCAGATTTCAGGTAGTCTCTGCGGAAGAGGACCTCGCTATGGCTAATCTGCTTTTGCAGCAGGCTATGAATATAGATGAGGAAGTGGATATTGTCGAGGTTGAGGAACCCAAGATAATCACACTGGACCTGGAAACCTGCTATAATCTTGCCTATCTGAACAGGCCCGAGATAAAGATCGGTCAGCTTTCTTCGGAATACTTTGATTACGAGAAAAAAATCATGAGGGCGCGTACAAATTGGCCGAGGGTTGATTTTTTGGGTTCTTACGGAAAAGCCGTGGAGCAGTATGTAAAACAGGACCGCTCTCCAACAGACGACAAGCGCGGCTTAAGACCCGAATTTTATATAGGAACCAAGATAAGCTGGCCTTTCTGGGGAAATACCTTGGACTATTCGATCACAAAAGAGAAATGGACACCCGTCGTCAGCACGGTGCACGGGACGGAGGCCATGACCAACACGGTCTCATTTTCCCTTTTCAATAGATTGGAAGACATCTCCGGTTTTCAAGAAGCCAATCTTGAATATATAAGATCGCAGGATAATGCAAAAACAAAAAGGCAGGAGATCACTTTAGAAGTGAAGGAGATGTTTTTCAAGTATAAAAAATCTATTTTCTTGATGGAAGTCACCAAAAGTAAAATAGAATTCCAGGCAACGCAAGTAC
The DNA here is from genome assembly GCA_001804045.1 of Omnitrophica bacterium RBG_13_46_9. Taxonomy (GTDB): domain Bacteria; phylum Omnitrophota; class Gorgyraeia; order JABMRN01; family RBG-13-46-9; genus RBG-13-46-9. The sequence goes on along the minus strand of MHFD01000076.1, from coordinate 8,484 downwards.
AGATACTTGAAATAAGGTCCCAGCTAGGCGAAGCTCAATACTCGGATGTAATCGAGGAGATGCTGAAATTGGCGGAAGAGCAGTTTTCCTACGTCCAGATAATAGCCGATTACTACATTGCCATAGCGTCTCTAAATAAAGCCATAGGGATCGAGGGCTATTTTGATATTTGATATTAAGACGTTATTGCGAGGTGACACGGATAAAACAAGATTCTCGATGTTGACCAAACGAGGATATCCGACATAGAACATCCCGTATCGAGGGTATAAGGACTGTACGAGTCTGTGATAAACAAAGGGGTCGAAAGATGAAAAAGATCAATCTGAATCTGATAAAATTAAAAGGGAAAAAGATCAAAAAAAGTTATATCCTGATAATAATCGGGCTACTATTCGTAGGACTTATAATGGCCCGCACAGTCGGCAATATTCAGAGGATTCTGTTTAAAGGGAAAAAAGCCAAAGAAGTCGCCGAACTTGAATTAGTCGGCGAGATAGTACCGGTCAAGGTCTATAAAGCGAAAAAAATGGGCTTTAAGGACACATTGCCGGTAATGGGCAATATAAAAGGCTTTAAAGAGGTTAACCTGAAATTCGAGACAAACGGTATCCTGGAAAGCTTCAATTTTGAGGAAGGTGAAAAAATACAGGAAGGAGATATCATAGCGAATTTAAACCAGAAAGACGCCCTGCTTAAACTGAAGTACTCGGAATTCGAGGTGGAAAAGGCGAATAAACTTTTCGAAGCCGGAGGCATAGACAAGATCAGGCTTGAGCAGACAAAGCTTGAATATGAATCCGCTAAAAGTGATTTTGAAAAGACAAACATATACGCCGTTACCGACGGTATTCTTGGCAGCCGGAATCTGGATGTCGGGACTTAT
>MHFD01000076.1:5805-7578 GCA_001804045.1 Omnitrophica bacterium RBG_13_46_9 | reverse complement strand
GGGCGTATTTGTGGATATAAGCAATGTGTATGCGGAATTTAGCGTGATCGAAAGGGATTCGCCAAAACTCAAATTGGGGCAAAAAGCCGAGATCTTCATCGACGCCTATCCGAATAAATCATTCAAGGGAACCGTGGATTCCGTATCGCCGATTGTGGAGGGCCGCACCAGGACACAAAAAATTAAGATAGAACTTAAAAATCCGGATTTTGATATAAAACCCGGCATGTTTGCCAGATCCCTTATTTCTACCTACGAGACTGACAGCGCCTTGATCATACCCACTTCAGCCTTTAAGAAAAAAGGCGCCGAGTATTTTGTATATATAGTACATAAGGAAGCAAAGCCGGAAGAAGGAAAAGAAGAGGCAGGGAAAGAAGAAGGTAAGGAACCTGTCCTTGATAGAGGTATTGTGGAAGTAAGAAAAATAGAAATAGCCTATCTTACCCAAGATGCAGCCGAGATATCCAAGGGCGTAGAGGATGGAGAGCTTGTTGTAGTCGAGGCTTTTCAGGATTTTAACGATAAGGACGCAGTGGAGATAAGCGAAATACAGGAGACGATATTCTAAGAAAGTCTTCAGTCTTCAGCTGTCAGTCATCAGCTACTGAAAGCTGATAGCTGAAAGCTGATAGCTGAAAGCCCATATATGAACCTACCAACTTTTTCCATACGTAAACCGGTCACCACTATAATGATATTTACAGGGGTAATCCTATTCGGGTTTATTTCCCTTTCCAAATTACCTCAGGAGCTGTTTCCCCCTATAAACTACCCACAGCTGACGGTTGTCACGACCTACGAGAACGCCGCGCCCGAAGAAATAGAAACGCTTATAACAAAGCCGGTTGAAGAGGCCATAGGCACGGTAAGCGGGCTCAGGCGCCTGAGGAGCGTCTCCAGGGAAGGGCTGTCGCTGGTTATAGCCGAATTCGGCTGGGCTGAAAATATGGACTTCGCAGCATTGAGGATGAGAGAAAAGATAGATTTGATAAAGGAACGTCTTCCAAGGGAATCAAATGAACCCATCGTAATGAAATACAATCCCTTCGAATTGCCTATAATGACGCTTAGTATTTCAGGAGAGCGCCCGCCGGAGGCGATAAGGGAGATTTCAAGAAGGATAATAAAGGATGAGCTCGAGAAGATCGAAGGCGTAGCTTCCGCCACTATAACAGGAGGGTTGGAAAGGGAGATAATAGTGGAGGTGAACCAGGGAAGGCTGCATGCCCAGAGCACCCCTCTTATAAATGTGGTAAGAGCCATAACAGACGCGAACTTAAATTACCCCGCAGGCACCATAAAGGAAACGTTCTATGAGTATCTCATACGGACTCTTGGCGAATTTGAACACGTTGACGAAATACAGGAAATAGCGGTAAATGTTGAAAAGGACAACCAATATCCCTATCAGGATAAAGAGGAAGATGGGATAAGCAAGAGCAAAAGGCTCGTTTTATTAAAAGATGTCGCGATAGTCTACGATACCGTTAAAGAAAGGACCAGCTTCTCTCGATATAACGGCAAGGAGAACATATCGATATCTATCCAAAAGCAGGCCCAGACAAATACCCTTCAGGTGGTAAACCGCGTAAAAAAAGCGTTAAATATCATACGTACCGAGGTCCCGAAAGATATAAAAATAGAGGTGGTTTACGACCAGTCTAAATTTATCAGAGATTCGATAACAGGTGTAAGGGATGCCGCTGTTCAGGGCGGAATTTTGGCGTTTTTAGTGTTGCTTCTATTTCTGCGAAATGTAAGGACTTCAGT
>MHFD01000076.1:3348-5772 GCA_001804045.1 Omnitrophica bacterium RBG_13_46_9 | reverse complement strand
GGCAGTTTTCACGCTTATGTATATGGGCAACCTCTCGATAAATATGATGAGTCTGGGGGGATTGGCCCTGGGGGTGGGTATGCTTGTAGACAGCGCAATAGTCGTGCTGGAAAATATCACCCGGCATAAAGAACAGGACGAGGAAGAGAAATCTTCCGCGGTGACAGGCGCCAACGAAGTCTCTAACGCAATAACAGCCTCTACGCTTACCACTATAGTGGTGTTTTTCCCTATGGTATTCGTTGTGGGTATTGCCGGCCAACTTTTCAAACAGCTCGCCTTTACCGTTATATTTGCTCTGGTGGCAAGCCTTTGGGTCGCCCTTACGCTTATCCCACTTTTGGCAAGCGTAAAAACAGGGAAGGCCGACACGGGAAATGCGCCTTTAGCAAAAGAGTCCTTTATGATTAGATTATATGGCGGAATCCTTACGGATTTTTTGCGGAATAAAAAACTAGGGCTTTTGTTTGTGCTGTTACTGTTTGCGGGAAGCTTGTTTCTATTTGTCCCGTTGGATAAGGAGCTTATGCCTAAAATAGACCAGGGGCAATTTGTCATAAAGACTGATCTTCCGAGCGGGACAAGACTAGAGGTGACAAATAGAGTTGCGGAGAGAATAGAAAATTATATATTAAGCCTGCCTTACGTGGAGAATGTTACAAGCATCGTCGGTTCGACCAAAGGCAGAGAAGCAAAAGATGTTCTTCAGAGGCTGGGGTCCAACCAGGCAGAGATCAGGGTAGAGCTTAAAAAGAAAAGGCGCATCAAGACGGCCCAAGCCGTTCAGGATATAAAAAATAATATGAATCAACTCGATCTGGAAGGAGCCGCAATTGAATACATACTTCAGGAAAGCGTGTTTCGCGCCGTAATCGAAGAGTCAAACCCCATTGTTATTGAGGTTAAGGGCGAGCATATGCCGACTCTTATTAAAATTACCGAAAAACTGAAAGATAAACTTGAGAATATAACAGGTATTTACGGGGTCAAAACTAATATGCCCGAGCCATCCCCCGAAACCAAGGTATTCGTGGATAAAGACAGAGCGAGTTTAAACAGTCTTTCGGTAGCGGATATAGCCCAAACCGCTCAAATCGGTCTGAAAGGCTATGTATCCAGCCAGCTGAAGGAAAAAGGCCAGGAGATAGACATAAGGGTGCGGTTGAGAGAAGAAGATAGAGACAATTTCGACAAGTTGTCAAGACTACTGGTCTATTCCCAGGACGGCAATGTCATGCCGCTGTTTAGCGTAGCCCGTTTCGGGAAAGGGTTGGGACCGAGCGAGATAAAACGGCTGGATCAGGAAAGGACGATCATAATTTCCGCTAATATCTTTAAAAGAGCGCTTAAGGACGTCATAGGCGATGTCGACAAGATGATCAGAAAAATAGATGTACCGGAGGACTTTACGGTTAAATTGGCCGGCGAATCGGAAGAAATGACCGAATCATTCGGCAGCCTTAGATTTGCCCTGATTTTTTCGATAATTTTGGTCTATATGATAATGGCCGCGCAATTCGAGAGTTTTTGGCAACCGTTCATCATTATGGTGACCGTGCCTCTAGCCATAATAGGAGTCATGTTGTCACTTTTCGCTACGGGTACTTCGGTGAATGTCGTAGTGCTTTTGGGGGTTATAATGTTGGGAGGTATAGTCGTGAACAATGGCATAGTACTGATAGATTATGTGAATCTGCTGCGCTCCAAAGGTCAATCGGTAGAAGATTCTGTCATTACAGCGAGCAAAGCGCGCCTAAGGCCCATTCTCATGACGGCGCTTACGACTATACTTGGACTTGTTCCCATGGCTATTGCCATAGGGGAGGGCTCTGAATTACGGAGCCCTCTGGCAATAAGCGTCATAGGTGGCCTGTCTGTAGCCACCTTCCTCACCCTTTTAGTAATCCCCGCATTATACCTTTTGTCGCATGAGTGGAGAATTAAACTGTTTAAACGATAATTATTTGAAAACTATCAGACTCAAGCTATCAGTCGTCAGCTTTCAGCTATCGGCTTTCAGCGGCTGATAACTGATGACTGATAGCTGCCCCGAATTATGATTAGGTTTTTCGGGGTCCCGACAAAGTCGGGAATAGCTGAAAACTGATACATGAACCTACCCAGCCTCGCAATTAGAAGACCTGTCGGGACAATAATGATTTTTACGGCCTTTATCCTGATAGGCTTTGTGGCCTTGTCCAGACTTCCCGTAGAACTTTATCCCAATATAAGTTTTGGCGAGATCAGTATTATTATGCAGATAAGGGGCGGCATACCCCCCACAGAGGTAGAGGCGATGGTTACCAAGCCGATAGAGGAAGCCGTAAGTACGGTAAGCCACCTGGAAGAAATGTTGTCCATTTCTAAGGAGGGGGAAGCCACAATAGTCTTAGGTTTCGAGCCAGGCATCGATATGGGCTTTGT
>MHFD01000076.1:1112-3327 GCA_001804045.1 Omnitrophica bacterium RBG_13_46_9 | reverse complement strand
ATTTGCGCGGATTAAAAATAAACTGCCCAAAGAAGTCGAGAAGCCTATAATCGCGCAATTCAAACGCTCGGATGTCCCGATAGTGATCTTGGCCGTAACGAGCCTGAAGAAGACGACCGAGGAGATAAGAAAGATCGTAGACGAGGTCATAAAAGAGAGGATAAAGAGGGTGACCGGTGTCGCCAATGTGGAGGTTGGCGGCGGCAGAGAGAGAAAGATATTGGTAGAGGTCGATCAACGGGCGCTGGTAAAATATACCTTGCCTTTAGAGAGGATCATAAGCATTCTTAGTTTGAATAACCTTAATCTTATGTCGGGCGAGATAAAAGGCGAGAAGGATAAATATTTAATAAGAACCATGGGTGAATTCGAGTCCATCGAGGATATAAAGAATATAGCTGTTTCCACTAACACCGATGGTTCCGCAGTGAGACTGGAGGATGTGGCGGATGTCAAGGATTCGTATTTAGAACCCAGCGGTTACGCGAGAATAAACATAAGACCCGTCGTCTCGCTGTATATTCAAAAGGAGTCAACAGGCAACACCATTCAGATCGCGGATGGTATCCTAAAGGAAGTGGAGAAGGTAAAAGAGATCATCCCGAGTGACATGAAGATTTTTGTCACGAGCAGCCAGGCCGATTTTATCAAAAAATCCATAGACAATCTTAAGGACTCCCTTCTTAAAGGCGCTGTTTTGATAATGCTGATCCTGGCTCTGTTTCTAGGGAGGATCAAGGAAAAGCATTCTATGCTTATAGCCGGCGCGCTTGTGGCGATGCTGGTTATGCCGGTAAAGCTGCTGTATCTGGTGCTTTTCATTTTTGTTGCCGTGTTTTTGGTTAAGAAAGAACTTCGTCCCATAATGATCGTCACCGTATCCATACCCATATCAGTTATAATCACATTTGGGCTGATGGAGCTTTGCAATGTGTTCTTGTCGAAAGCAATTACATTGACGATAAACTTTGTCACGATGTTCGGGTTGGCGCTTGGGGTCGGTATGCTTGTCGATAACTCGATAGTGGTATTTGAGAACATTTTGAAGAAGATCGAGGAAGGTCAGGACAAGATAAGCGCTGCCATTAACGGCGCCTCTGAAATGAATCTTGTGATAATCGCTTCCACCCTTACCACGGTAATAGTTTTTCTACCGATGATATTTGTCGGCAAAGAGATGAGACTGCTTTATGGAGGAGTGGCCTGGACAGTCACTTTTTCATTGGTAGTCTCGCTTTTTGTCGCCCTGACAATAGTTCCGCTCTGCGCCTCGAGAACAGAGATTAAAAAAGCGCCCACGCCCATATTGCTGCCGCTGTACAGGCTGCAGAAAAAGGCCATCATATTTGTCCTAAGGAGAAGGTTTGCGGCTTTTGGCGTGATCATGGCGCTTTTTTTCATCTCGCTTTTTATGGCGACACGTATCGGACGGGAATTTATAGGCACCACGGAACAGAACAAATTCACAATATTTATAGAGATGCCGACGGGGACCAAACTGGACGTGACCAATAAAGTGGTAAAACAGGTGGAGGGACTGGCAAAAGAGGTGCCGGAGATAAAGACAATCACTGCGAGAGTCGAGCCATGGTCCAGCAAGGTCTATGTCGAACTCCTGCCCTTGGGGCAGCGGAAAAGAACGATTTCAGAGGTTATCGAGAGCCTAAGGCCCAAAGTTACGAGGATGCGCCCCGCTTTTATTTATTTTGAAGAGGAACAGGAAGTCGGCACGAAGGAGATCATCTTAGATTTATTCGGCTACGATTATAACATATTGAGAGAACTGGCTATATCGATAGCCACAAGGCTGGGGTCGATTCCGAGATTTACCGACGCCAAGATACGTATGAGAGAGGGCAGGCCCGAGCTTGGACTGAAGATAAACAAGGAGAAAGCCGCGCAGTTCGACCTATCCGTTAATGACATAGCGACAATGATTCACGCTCAGATGAGAGGGCTTCGGGCCACACTTTTTCATACAGAGGCAATGGAAATCGAAACTATAGCAAGACTCCAGGAAAGGTACAGGAGGACATTCAGGGACCTTCACAAACTCGCATTGATTACGGATGACGGCAAAGAGGTGTTATTGGATCAGATCTCAGAGTTCCAATACGGATTGGGCCCGAGTGAAATCTGGAGAAAAGACAGGTCGAGAATGATTCAGGTTAGCGCTAATATAGGGAACGTCCCTTTGAGCAAGGCGGCAGACAGT
>MHFD01000076.1:810-1098 GCA_001804045.1 Omnitrophica bacterium RBG_13_46_9 | reverse complement strand
CAAGGACGTCAGGTTTCCCGAAAATTATTTCTACAGATTCGGCGGGACTTATCCTTCTATGATCAAGACCCAGAGGGAGTTTAACGTTATTATATGGGTCATCCTGGCTTTGATTTATATAGTTTTAGCTTCGCTTTTTGAATCTTATTATCAACCGTTCATTATAATGGGAACGGTCCTTCTGGCATCTATAGGGGCGATACAGAGCCTGTTTTTCACTAAGACCGCCATTGGCATGGGTGCGTTAATAGGAATGATGATGCTGGCGGGAATCGTTGTTAATAACGG
>MHFD01000076.1:0-750 GCA_001804045.1 Omnitrophica bacterium RBG_13_46_9 | reverse complement strand
AGTTATACAGGCGGCGCACCACAGGTTGAGGCCCGTGATCATGACCACGGCAACCACCATTGTGGGGCTTATCCCCATGGCGTTGGACAGGTCAGAAGGAGCTAATCTATGGAGGCCGCTAGCCATAACTGTTATCGGCGGAATGTTTGTTGCCACGCCCCTTACCCTGCTTTTGATTCCGGCTATTTACACCGCTTTCGAACGCCTGAAAAATATTATTTTTGAACGATTCCTCAAAAAGTAACATATCCTACGTAAACTAGCAATACTATCCCACAATAAATATACCAAGAAAAATCAAATATATAAAGCAACTAAATATTTTTCTGTGTAACATTAATGTAACGATAAAATATTTAATGTAAGTACCTATTGGTGAATAAGTTACATAAAGTTAGTATTCAAAATAGCTAGATTGACATACTTGACAAACACATAAAATGTGATATACTTTATAATAGATTTAATAAAGTACTCATCTTAAATATAATATATAATTAGACAAACAAAAAGCTTTTACAAGCGCATTTTTTATATAGACATTTTAAAGAGCTAAAAAAAGTTCTGGAATAAGAGGTAACCTAAAAATGAAGTCTTGGCACAAAATGCGGATTTCCGCCGATATAGACACAGATTTACGTGTCTATAAGGACGGATTTACGTGTACAGAAAAAAACGACCCCTGTTTAGAGCAGTCCGTAGAAGGCATGGCCGACTGGAGGAAGCGCCATGCCTTTTTATTTAAGACAA
>MHFD01000075.1:2560-4969 GCA_001804045.1 Omnitrophica bacterium RBG_13_46_9 | reverse complement strand
GGTAAAGATCTGATTGACCGGACAGGCAAAGGAAGTAAGGGTGCGATTCCCTTCGTCCCGAATAAGCTTTTCATAGAAGAGAATTTTCGGGACACCGAAGCGTAACCTTGATGAGTTGACGCGTTTGGTGCTGCCCCGCAACGGTAATTTCCGCGTTTAATCTAAAGTGCGGATAAGCCCGGGCTATTGCCTGCCAAGGGAGTATTCTCGTGGGAGGAGAAAAATGAGAAAGGAAATACTGGTTTTATGCATCGCAATCCCTATTATTTTAGTCGTAGGGACCAGGGTAAATGCGCAGGATGACGGTAACGCCGAAGAGAAAGAGAAAGCAAAAGCGGTGAAACAGGTTATCGTCACAGCCTCGAGGGTCGAGGAAGACGCCTCAAAAGTGGCCAATGATGTCACTGTCATTACGGAAGAGGAGATTAAAGAGCAAGAGATTTCCCTTGTAGTCGACGCGTTAAGACTGGCCCCAGACATCTACGTTTCCCAAAACGGGGCATACGGAGGCCTGACGAGCGTATATTTACGGGGCGTGCCGACGGGCGAGACCCTCATCATGATAAACGGAATGAGGGTCTATGACCCCATGTCGACCGACGCCTCTTTTAACGCCGCGTTTATGAGCGTAGACAATGTCGAAAGGATAGAAATATTAAAAGGGCCACAGAGCGTTTTATACGGTTCGCAGGCGATCGGCGGCGCTATTAATATTATTACGAAAAGGGGAAAGGGTAAGCCTGAAGTGAAAGCCGACGGCTCCCTGGGGTCATTCAGGACAAAAAAGGGGCATGTTGAATCATCGGGCTCGCTCGGGCCTTTTGACTACGCCCTTTCGGCGTCCGGGTTGATTACGGACGGTATTTCCAAGGTAAACGAAAGGGAAAACCAGGGGGAGAGGGATTTTTGTAAAATGTACAATTTCGACACGAGGCTCGATTATAATATGACTGAATTTTTGTCTTCCGGTGTGGAGTTCCGCTACAATTACGGTTGGAGTAAGCTGGACGACGGGGCCAATCAAGACGACCCAAATAAATACGGCAATTCCGAAACGATTACGCTGGCGACATACGCGGACCTAGTGCCGTTCGACTGGTGGAAATCAACCGCTTCCTTCGCGATGCTGCGTTATCACAGAATCGGGTCTAACGATGAAAGCGACACAAGAGATAATGCCGAAGACCAGTATGACTTTTATCATGGAAAAGACTTTAAGGCGGCCTGGCAAAACTCATTCTTCGTTTACGACATTGATACATTGACAACCGGACTGGAATTCGACCACGAAGAGGGCAATTCATATTATTGGAGCAGCGGTTATGAATCTCTCCTCAGCAAAAAGTTTAACGAGACAAAGAGCGCCTTTGTGAATAACGTATTCCATTATTGGGGATTCTATGTGACGACCGGGATCAGGTATGATAAACACAGCCGCTGGGGAACGCAGAATCCGCATCGCATAGCCGCCGCCTACAATCTGGATTGGAACGATCTCGACGGATTGCCGGTAAACTGGGGATTTAAATGGTCCGGCCTGGGCATAAAGACTAAGATAAGGGGTTCATACGCGACAGGATTCAAGGCCCCCTCGATTTACCAGCTATATTCCCCTTACGGCAAGCCGGATTTGAAGCCGGAGAGAAGCTGGGGGTGGGACCTGGGCATAGAGCAAAGCGTGCTGGGAGATAAGTTATTCGGAGAAATAACCTATTTTGACAACAATATAAAAGATTTAATAGACTATAGTTTCATTACCTCTTCATATGACAATGAGGGAAGCGCGGAAATGTCAGGTTATGAGATATCGTTTCATTTAACGCCTTTTGAGTGGTTAAAAGCGAAAGGCGGTTATACCTATTATACAAAACTTGAGAACAAGGTTACGAAAGAAAGGCTCGCAAGAAGGCCATTAGACAGGTTCAACCTGAATGTCGATTGGCGTATTTTCGAGTACAATCTTTATAAAGACCAGCCGATACGGGCTGGTTTGAATTTTAACGCGTTTTATGCAGGTAACAGATACGATGAGACGGGCTGGCCCTCCAGATGGGAATTGTTGCAGAGCTACTGGAAATTCGACATGGTTGCGACAGTGGGTATAACCAGGTACTTTTCCTTCTATTGCAGGGTCGACAACCTGACCGACAGGTTCTATGAAGAAGTTTACGGTTATCAGACATTACCGCGAAACTATGCGGTCGGTTTTAACTGCAAACTGGAATTTTAGACATAAAGCCCGATTTGTTATATAATAATCGGTGATAGAGAGGTGTGATATGCTGGAGATGCTGCAAAAGGGCGGACCGGTCATGTATCCGCTCCTTCTGTGTTCGCTGGTTTCCGTGACCATAATAATAGAGCGGCTCATCTTCTGGTTTAAATTAAGAATGCGGCGGAATAGGGATG
>MHFD01000075.1:2390-2551 GCA_001804045.1 Omnitrophica bacterium RBG_13_46_9 | reverse complement strand
AACCCTCTCTCCGCTTCTGGGTATATTCGGGACGGTGACAGGCATTATAATTTCGTTTGGTATAATCGGGAAGGGAGGTCTCCTGGTAGACCCGGGCGCCGTTACGGGCGGAATAGCGCAGGCGCTCATTACGACCGCATCGGGGCTGATTATAGCTATTT
>MHFD01000075.1:2090-2219 GCA_001804045.1 Omnitrophica bacterium RBG_13_46_9 | reverse complement strand
ATATTCCTGGTCCTTGTATCTTTTGTCTATACGTTTCTTTCGATGACCATGCAAAAGGGCATCCCCGTGCGTCTGCCGTTCGCGACGTGCGCTATCGATGAGAGGAAAGAGTACGCCGTTGTCACTCTT
>MHFD01000075.1:1641-1756 GCA_001804045.1 Omnitrophica bacterium RBG_13_46_9 | reverse complement strand
GCCATAACGGAACAGATTTCCTCTCTTATGGTAAACGAGCCTCCCGCGTACCCGAGGATCGCCCGGATTAAGGGCTGGGAAGGCGAAGTCGTTCTTATCGCCCGCATAAACAATG
>MHFD01000075.1:1270-1582 GCA_001804045.1 Omnitrophica bacterium RBG_13_46_9 | reverse complement strand
GACCTCGAACAAGAAGGAAAGAAGCAGTTCTTAAAAAAATTTTATACTATATGTCAGTCGGTCCGATAAAAAGAAAATACATACTTGTATGCGCCGTCTTATTCCTCTGTCTATTTTCACCTGCTGGACGCCTATTTTCACAGGCGCCGCTCTTGCCGGACAGGGCCACAGGGTTATTACAAAAATCAGCCTCAAAAAAAATCCTCGATAACGGCCTGACCGTAATAATTAAGGAAGAACGCGCTAATCCCGTAGTCGCAATAATAATAACCATTGACGCAGGTCTATCGTCCGAAGAGGAATATGGCGGTT
>MHFD01000075.1:312-1245 GCA_001804045.1 Omnitrophica bacterium RBG_13_46_9 | reverse complement strand
TATGATATTTAAAGGCACGGACCGTAGGGGGCCCGGCCGGATAGAAGAAGAAGTGAAGTCCTGGGGAGGCGTAATTAACGGTTCGACCGGTTTCGATAGCGCCAGTTATTACATAACGGTCCCGAAAGAGCGCGCCCGGGAAGCGCTTGAGCTTATGGAAGACATGGTTTTTCACCCTGCGCTTGACGCGCAGGAACTGGAAAAGGAGAGAGAGGTAATATTAAAAGAGATAAGGCTTAATAATGATGATCCGAGCAGGCGGGTCATGCGCAAGCTGTGGCATGCGGCTTATCTGACGCACCCCTACAGGTTGCCTGTAATCGGATATGAAGACATATTTAAAGAATTAAAAAGAGATGACCTCGCGCTATATCATTCGTCTCGTTATGTGCCGGACAGGGCCATACTGGCTATCGTCGGCGATGTCGAAAAAGATGAAATAATGCCGCATGTCATATCCTTATTTGGCGATAAGAAAAGGCGAGGGGGAGTCCCTGCAGCCGTCCCGGGCGAGCAGAGGCAGAATTCTACGCGTCAAACAGAAGATTCCGCCCAAATCAATTTAGGCTATCTCGCCCTCGGTTATCACACGGTAGAGTTCGTCAACGACGACCTGTATGCGCTGGATGTGCTGGGTATAATACTGGGGGGCTGGGATGGTTCGGAACTTAATAAAAGACTGGTTAAGGAGGGCCGACTTCTTTACACTGTAAATTCTTTTAATTATACCCCGAGATACCCCGGACTCCTAATAATCTACGGTGTCGGTGACTATAAAAAATTAAAGCCCGCGAAGGATGAAATCCTTGGAGTGATAAAAAAACTGTGTGAACAGGGCATAGACGCAGGCCAGTTAGAAGCGGCCAGGAATATAGTAATATCGAACTACATAGACTCCCTGGAGACAGTCGAAGGGCTGGCCGGTTCCGTATC
>MHFD01000075.1:0-190 GCA_001804045.1 Omnitrophica bacterium RBG_13_46_9 | reverse complement strand
AAGATCGGAGTGCTGGGATTGAACGGCTCAGGCAAGAGTTCTCTTCTTCACATCCTGGCAGGCGCGGACAAGGAATTCATTGGCAAGACGATCCTGAGCCCCGGCCACACTATCGGATTCCTGGAGCAGGAACCGCAGTTGGACGAGACGAAGACGGTCCGGGCGATCGTGGAAGAAGGTCTCCAGGAGA
>MHFD01000074.1:2568-14321 GCA_001804045.1 Omnitrophica bacterium RBG_13_46_9 | reverse complement strand
CGCTTTTGGCGGAGAAATGATTTGACAGAAACCAAATCAATACAAGAGTCGGGAAGGCGGGATTCGAACCCGCGGCCTCTTGGTCCCGAACCAAGCGCGCTAAACCAGACTGCGCTACTTCCCGATATGATGAATATCTCAAAGAATTATTTTGCGGAATCCCCTGCCAAATATTAAAAATCTACAGGATCTGATTCTATATCACGAAAAACATCTGCCATGATAATATTTGTCCGGGAAAATCATAAGCTTCATGGCCCCTTAAACGATAAGATGGCTTATTATGAGGCGCAAAATCTAACAGATTCACCTGTATTTGGCAAAATTTTAATATATTAATATATCATTATGAGATATAAAAAGCAATTAAAAACACTAAGGGCGGGTAAAAACCCGCCCCTTGTTAAAACTTTGGCTTAGAATTATATATCGATTAAAATAGACCTTCCTCCAGGAAGAATTCGGGATCCGTAAGCACGGGACCGTAATTCCGAGGTATAGGGATTAAAAATGTGGCTACCTCATAAACACCGACAACAGCCCTTACCCCTGTATCAAATAACCCTTTTAACAGCCCGAATGTCATAGCGGCAAATGGCCCGCTTTCCGAGTTTGCATCGCATATTCCTTTCGGTATCTCAAGGGGGCATGTCAAGACATTCGCAAAACCTCTGCCGAGTTTCTTAATCGGGGTATCGGCGTGTGATAGGTTCGATATAGAGATAAATGCTATTATCAATATAAAAACAACGTATTTTTTCATTCTCTCACACCTCCTTTAACAAAAGGATACCATATAAAAGTAGTTTTATCAAATAAAACCTTGTCATTTTTAGCATATTAGTGTCTTTTTGCAATGACCCCGTTCTATATAATTCCTTTGACCTTTAGAAATTCTTCCGTAAACAGGGATTTTTTATCATCTTTATACAAAAGTCTTTTCTGCGCATATTTTCCCAGAATATCAAACTCTACATTCACAAGGCTGCCTGTATTCTTATATTTTAAATTCGTATTTTCAAGGGTATGGGGTATGATATATATACGGATTCTATCGTCATGGACATCGGCTATTGTCAAACTTATTCCGTCAATAGCTATGGAACCTTTCTCAACAACATATATCATATCTTTCTCCGAAAGCGAGATCTCTATATAAGGATCTTTCTGCTTCTTTATGCAGGTTATTTTCTGAACTTTATCTACATGACCCGAAACAAAATGTCCGTCTACGCGTGATTCCATGCCTAACGCCCTTTCGATATTGATGATATCTTTATATTTCAAGTGCGAAAGAGATGTATTCTTATAAGTCTCCGCCATTATATCAAACGACCATAACCCGTTCTTTATTCCGACCAAGGTCAGACATGCGCCACTAACGGATATGCTGTCTCCTTTTTTAGGAAATCCGCGTTGGCGCTCCGGCAAAATTTCCAACCTGTATAAATCCTTCCTAGGGGAAATATTCCTGATAAAACCGATTTGCTCAATTATGCCTGTAAACATCTACTGCGCTCCGGAATTGATGGATTTTATATAAACTTCGTTTAATTCCTTTGCAATTTTTCTGCAGATCCCGGTTTTTACTTTAATACCATTTTTTCTTAACGTAGCCAACCCTTTACCATTAACCAGTTTATTGGGGTCTTTCATGGCCACATATACTTTTTTGATGCCGCTTTTTATTATACTATGAACGCATGGTGGCGTTCTTCCATAATGGGCGCATGGTTCCAGATTAACGTATAAATCCGCCCCTTTAATCTGCCCTTTAATCTTTTTTAGGGCTACGACCTCTGCATGGGGGGTACCGGCTTTTCTGTGGTACCCCTCGCTAAGTATTTTCCCGTTTTTAACCAGAACTGCCCCAACCATAGGGTTAGGGAAAGTCTTCCCTTCGGCTTTTCTGGCGAGCTCGATAGCCCGCAGCATAAATCGTTTATGCGCATCGTTTGACATGATTAAACTTAAGATCTTCAGTCAGTGGGACCTGGTTTATATGCCTAAAGTCAATTTGACGTACGTGCAGCCTTTATCCTGCCGGCTTCTTCTTTTAATCTCTCCACAAAGTCATACGGAACCTTCACGCTACCCATCAGTATCCGGCCCTTTCCCAATCCATGGCAATCGGAACCGCCCGTAACCAGAAGCCCGTATTCTTTAGAAATTTTTTCATATTTTTCTCGATCTGCCTGGCTGTGTTCCGGATGAAAACTTTCTATTCCGCGTATGCCGTACTTAATAAATTCCTTCACCAGCGAATCATCCTCGATAACGCCGGGGTGGGCCAAAACAGGCACGCCTTTCGCCCGCAATATAAGATCGATGGCTTCCTTCGGGCTAAAACCTATGTCCTCCACGTAACAGGGCCTGAAATCACCTATATACCTGTCAAAAGCCACCCTTATCGAAGAAACCGCTTTCACCTCGACCAAAGCGCGCGCCAGATGCAATCTTCCGACAGATCCTTTCCCGCCGGATATTCTCATCACCCTTTCTCTATCTATCTCTATGTCAAAAGATTTTAGCTTCTCTATCATTCTATCGAGTCGCGTAACCCTTTCCCGTTGAACGCGCTCTAATATTTCCGTAAACCACTTTTCCTTCCACTCTACGAAATACCCCAAGAGGTGAATCTCTTTTGTGTCCTTTATGATCGTGAGTTCCACGCCCGGTATGATTTCGACCTGAACTTCTTCGGAATGCGCTATCGAAGGAGCTATTCCGTCGATACAGTCGTGATCGCAAATGGCGATGCAGGAAAGGTTTTTTTCTTTCGCACAACACACGACTTCAGCAGGGGTAGATGTCCCGTCTGAATAAACTGTGTGCACATGCAGATCGGCGTATTTCATTTTTTTGGTAGTCTTTTGCTTTCTGTTTAAAGCGTCACGCCTTGGTCAAGCGGTCTAATGTCGGTCATTTTAGTGAAGCTCCACCGCCTTACAGCGGTGGCTTCTCTTTTTACAGGGTTCCGCTCTATCGGTGGAGCGGAACCCTGAACCGAAAGCCATTCATCCGCGCCCTTACAGGCGTGGCTTTCTGGTTCATGGGTAAATCCGCTTTTAGCCCTTATATATAGCTGCCGGCGCAATATGCTAAGTCGACTTCTTTTCGCTTTTATTTATCTTATCCAAGACACCGTTGACAAATTTGCCCGAGTCTCTATCTCCGTATTTCTTCGCCATCTCTATGGCTTCGTTAATGGAGACTTTTATGGGGATGTCTTCGCCGAATAAAATCTCGAAGGTCGCGAGTCGCAATATATTCCTGTCGATTGTAGCCATTCTCTGGATTTGCCAATTTGTGGCATATTTAGAAATAATCCCGTCGATAAATTCTTTATTTTTGAAAATGCCGTCTATAAGATAGTTGGTAAACTCTTTTATATCCTCATGCATGGCGGCATGATTCATCCAAAAAGTCCGGGCACATTCCTCGGGCGTGTCTTTCCTGATATCTACGGCATATAATATTTTCAGCGCGCATTCACGCGCTTTGGTCCTGTTTCTCATTATCACCCAGTCTTTTTCAAGGCATATATGAAAAACGCTCTTGGCTCATAAGAAACTCTGGCCGCTGCCCCATGAGGCGATTACCCGCCACTCAAGAGGCAATCCGCATCTTACCGGTTTAATCGTTATCTCGCTTTTTTATATAGGTCACACATCTCGACCGCGGACAAAGCTGCGTCTCTTCCTTTATTACCGCTCTTTGTCCCGGCACGCTCTATGGCCTGTTCCAATGTATCTGCCGTGATAATGCCGAATATGCAAGGTATATCTTCGCTTAATGCCACATTTGCTATGCCTTTGGCTACCTCATTGGATATATAGTTAAAATGAGGCGTATCGCCCCTTATTATGGCGCCCAGGCAAATCACGGCATTGTACTTTTTTGATCTTGCAAGTTTCTGGGCTACGGGCGGTATTTCGAATGAACCGGGCACCCAGAAAACAGAAATATCTTTTTCGTCTACGCCGTGTTGCTGCAAAGCGTCTACCGCCCCCTCGAGAAGTTTGGACGATAAAAATTCGTTAAACCTGGAAACGACGATCGACAACTTCAATCCCTTTGCGATCAAACCGCCTTTTACAACCTTCATTATTTACCCCCTTTTTTAAGTAGACCTCAAGACGTGACTCCTGTTGGTCACGCATGCCTTAAGACATGCCCGAGCTTATTCTTCTTTGTCCTCAGATACTTCTTATTCAATCTTGTTGGCTTAATTTCTATCGGTATCCGCTTCAAGATTTTCAGGCCATACCCTTCCAACCCGACAATCTTTTGAGGATTATTCGTAAGCAGATTTATCTTTTCCAGACCTAGATCCGCCAGTATCTGCGCGCCTATACCATAATCCCGCAAATCGGGCTTAAAGCCCAGATATTCATTGGCCTCAACCGTATCGAATCCTCTATCCTGAAGTTCATAGGCCTTCATCTTGTTTCCTAGGCCGATACCCCTGCCTTCCTGGTATAGGTATAGCAATACGCCTTTTTTATTTTTGGAAATGATGTTCAGCGTTTTCGCCAGTTGCTTACCGCAGTCACACCTCAAAGACCGGAATACATCACCCGTCAAACATCCCGAATGCACCCTAACCAAGGTGGTGCCCCTGGAAATGTCCCCCTTGACAAGCACCAGGTGATACTCATCGTTTATCTTTGACTTATAGGTTATAGCCCTGAATCGACCGTACTCCGAAGGAAGCACGGTCTCTGAAATTTTTTCAACTAACTTTTCATATTTCCGTCGGTGATGTATAAGCCTCTCTATCGTGCATATCTTCAGTCCATGCCTATCGGCAAACTCCAAAAGTTGCGGGGTCCGCGCCATGGTCCCGTCTTCGTTCATTATCTCGCATATAACACCTACCACGGTAAGACCGGCCAACTTCAGTAAATCAATGCACGCCTCGGTGTGTCCTGCCCGCACCAGAACGCCCCCTTCCCTGGCGCAAAGAGGAAATATGTGTCCCGGTTTGATAAAGTCGTTTGGGCGCGAGCGGTTGCTCGCGAGTAACTTTATTGTCAGCGCCCTATCATGTGCCGATATGCCGGTTGTAATACCGCCTTTTGCATCCACCGAGATGGTCCAAGCCGTCTGATAAGGATCCTTTGTTTCGCTTGATATGGAATAAAGATTGAGCCTCTCAAGATCCTGTTTTTCCATAGGTACGCATATGAGCCCTCTTCCAAATTTGGCCATAAAATTTATGGCGGCCGGGGTAACCATCGAGCCTGAGACTATGAGATCTCCTTCGTTCTCACGCGAGGCGTCGTCAATAACGATAATCATTCTACCCCTTCTAAGATCATCGATAACCTCGTTTATGCTGTTAAATTGCATTATATACGGCTCCCTTTCAGTTTCCTCTTCCTTTAAGCCCTCATTTTTTCTCTGATAGCTTAGGATACAAAAAAAATCCCCGAATTTCTTCGGGGTCATCGTATTTGGCTTTTATAATCTTTTATCTTCTCTCATCCCGACTTTACGGTCGGCTTCGGAATTTCACCGAATCTGCCCTTTAAAAACACAGGGCTCGTAGGCTTTAACTACCGGTCGAGGAATCTCCGCACGCCGAAACTCTGAGTTTCTTTGGTATACTTATTACTGGCGGAGGCGGAACACCTCACCCCGAAGATTTGTCGATATTTTAGCCGAATACCGTCGGCTTGTCAAGATAAAAGTGCAACTACGCGAAGCATGATATTTTGTAAATGCGACTATTCGGCTTGACAATATTCACCGACTGTGTCTATAATTTGGTCATGAAGCGCGAAAAACCACACAAATGGAAGGTTGCACCGAAAGAGGCGGTTGAGATACAGAAAAAGCTTGCCGGGAAAATAATCCTAAGGAATGCCTTAAAAAAACTGAACTATATTGCAGGTGTAGACGTATCCTATAGAAACGGAAATAGCATCGCATCCGTCTGTGTATTGAAATATCCGGAACTTGAATGCGTTGAATGTGAAATTGCAGTATGTAAAACGGGATTTCCGTATATACCGGGGCTTCTTACCTTCAGGGAAGGCCCTGCTGTTATAAAGTGTGTCAAAAAGATGCGGACCAAAGCCGATGTCTTTCTCTTTGACGGTCAGGGGATAGCCCATCCCCGTTGGTTAGGTATCGCTACACATATGGGCATATTACTGGACACGCCTGCCATAGGTTGCGCAAAAAGTTTCCTTTACGGTGAATGTGAAACCGGCCTCGGCATGCAGAAAGGAAGCTTTGTCTTTATAAATGAAAAAAATAGAAAGACTAGGAGTGGTCTTAAGGTCGCGTAACAACACAAGACCTATTTATGGGTCACAAAATAGACCTTCCTACGGCAATAAAAATCGTATTGGGAAGTCTAAAAAAATATCGAATACCGGAACCGCTTAGAATCGCGCACCACCTTTCGAAAGTTATGTAGTATTTTGTATTCCTTTATTTCCGGCTCAAGGGAAGTTGTTTACCGTCGAATGTTTGTCGCGCAGAGGCCTGGCATAGAAAAATAACCCTCTAGACGCTAATCGCTAGACGCCAACGTTATTTTCCAAAGGCAATAAAAATAACCCGGCCAAAACTCAGGGTTCAAACCCTTCCGCGAGTTTTATGCGTTCGGATATGGGGGGATGGTTGTAAAAAATAAGTTTCACCATATTTGAGGGGTTCGGATCGGCAAGGTTTTTAAAAGCCAATTTACGCATGAGCGATATAAAAGATCCTTTATCCCGGGTAACTTTGAGTGCAAACAGATCAGCCTCCTTCTCCTGCTTTCTGGAAAAACCGTTCTGCAGAGGCATCATTGCCAGGGATGTCATAAAGAGAACCAGCATGAACGCCGGAAAGATCTTTATATCGTATATGTTTTTGCCGTTCAGAACCGCCACTGCTTTAAGCGAGATCAGGTACAATATATAAAAAGAAAAGGTTATCGAAATAGCTCCGAAAATGATCATCTTCCACATGTGCAGCAATCTGTGATGGCCGAATTCATGGGCGAGTACCCCGTTGATTTCTCCGTCGGTGAAATCATGAATCAGATTATCGGCCAAGAGCACTCTTCTGGTCTTGCCCAGACCGACTACCGCTGCATTCAGCTTTTTTGTTTTTTTGCTGAAATCTATCTTATACACATCCATGACTCTTATCCCGCATTTCTTGGAAAGCTCGGTAATTTTTTCTCTAAGCCCATCCCCTACGGGATAGTATCTATAAAATAACGGTATGATAAAAACCGGGGCGATCCTGGCCAGAACTATTGTTGTCAAGAACCAAAAAAGCGCCATCCACAACCACCATGTTGTAGCGAAACTACGCAGTAGTAGATACAGGAACTGTATAAATATCAGGAATATAAAAAAGGATAAAATACCTTTTTTGACATCGTCATTAAACCATCCGAGGAAACGCTGATTGGATAATTCGAATCGATGTTCCAAGATGAAGGTAGAAAAAAAGTGCATGGGAAAGCTGATTATATAGTGTAAAAAGCTGAAAACGATGATATATAAGGCCAGGCTGCAGTAAAAATTAGACGTAAAGGAAAGAGCAATGGCTTTTAAGGGGCTGGACACAAAACACTGAAATAGGACTAAATACAGAGCCGTAAAGAATATATCGCTTAAATTCAGACGTATTTTTAAGCTGTTATATCTCTTAGCCTGTGCGGATCTCTCATCAGACATTCGGTTACCGTGCCGTGACTCTTTGGCAAACCCGCTCACCCAAACCGCTGACTATCTTATTGACCAACTGCCTGCTCAGCTACATTCTTGACTTGAGAAATCTCGTCGTTCAGGACAGTCTTTAACACGGCCTTGGCATCGCCCGTGCCTATCTGAGACAGCGATCTAGCTGCCTCTATCCTTATATTGGTGCTTTCGTCGTTCAGCAATTGTTTAAGCGAGGATACTGATTCATTGTAGCCTAACTTGCCAAGCGCTTGCGCGCTATAATAGCGGACCATATTATCGCCCGATTCCGTACATCCCAACAATATATCGAGAGATTCCTTGCATTTTATGTTTCCAAGCATTTTAACAGCTTCAAGCCTCACATTGCGGTCCGGATCATTGACAAGTTTATTCAAAGGGGCTACACAGCCTTCATCGCCGATAGATCCTAGTGCCCGTGCCAGCTCCAGCCTGACGTTTGGGTGTACATCACCGGTCATATTAGACAGGTCCTTTATGGCGCCCTTATATTTCATCTTGCCCAAAGCCATAACCGCGTACAGTCTTATATCGGGGTTATTGTCAGGCAGTATTTCTATTATATATTCGGCTACCGACGGATCACCGATCTGCTCTAGAGACCGCACTGAATCGAATTTAACAATAGAGTCATTGTCGTTTATGCTATCCTTTAGAACGTTTGCGGCTTTTTTATCCCCGATCCTTCCCAATGTTTTAGCGGTTGCCCTGCGTATCTTGACATTTTTATCTTTCATCATCCCTATTAAAACATCCGTAGCCTGGGAATCCCTTATTTCGCCCAAGATGTTGATCGCCAATACCTTCGCTGCGGCCTTTGCGTTAGGCGCTTGCAATAAAGCAGCCAGATAGGGCACAGCTCGGCTGCCTTCAGCCACGAGCGCGACTCTGGCTTCCTGAGAATATTGTCTGTCGCCAAGTTGTTGGATGTCTTTTCTTATTCTCGCATCAAATATGGAAGAAGCCTCTTCCGCGCAGGAAATTTCGCAAAGGAAAATAGTCAAAGCTAAAATCGTGGCTAATGCCATTAAATTTTTCATAAAACGCTCCTTTTTTTAAAGGTCTTCTGAAATTACTTCTTCCCTCTTACCATAGAAAGTTCCCGTTTTTTCTTTCGGGCATCTGTGCTTATGGTGCGTATCTTTTTAAAATAAGGCACAAGTTCCGGTATATTTAAACTCTTTTTTGCGTTTATGGAGACTAACTTCTTGCCGATATCGTAATAAAGCTTTTCCTTTTGCACATTTAGACCTATTATATCTAGTTGTATCTTTCCGGCTTTAGAAGCCTTCACGATCCCTTCTTCACTTTTTTGGGCTAGAATTCCTAATTCTTTTCCGACTTTCTTAAGGTTTTCCTTGGTCTGGTCTAAAATCTGCTTAAAATCCCTCTGGATATTCTCCTTCTTATTAGCCATATATAACCCTCCTTTTTTTAATCATGCCGCACCCGGCAGATTTCACCCGAAATAATCCTTATCATCCGGAGAAAATCTGTATTTACATATGCCGCGCTTCGAATTCTTAATAAACTCTATAAGATCCATGACTTCTTTGCCCGGATTGCCTTCCACGATCTTCGTGATCGCCTGGTCGGTATTTAAATCGGATTTATAAATCAGTTTGAACGCCTCTTTTATCTCGCTTATAGTCTTGGATTTGTAGCCCGCCCTCCTTAGGCCAACCAGGTTTATAGACCACACGCTGGAGGGGCCCCTGACAGCCATATATGGGGGGACATCTTTATTTACTCCGGAAAACCCGCCTATAATGGCCAGCTTTCCTATATTACAAAACTGATGCACAACAACATTGCCGGAGATAAAAACCCCGTCTGCCACATTCACGTAACCCGCCAAAAGGGCCCCGTTAGCAAGGATAACCTTATTCCCAAGTTTACAGTTATGTCCTACATGGGAAAGAGCCATAAGAAAACTTTCATCGCCTATTTGGGTGCTGCTATCTTCCTTCGTACCCCTATGGATAGTCACATATTCCCTTATAATGTTCTTCTTGCCGATCTTTAAATAACTTTTCTTCCCTTCAAACGCCAAGTCCTGTGGCAGATGGCCGATAACAGCGCCCATATGAATCTCTGTTCCTTCATCTATGCGGGTGCCATTGCAAATATAGGCATGGGCATAAACCTTTACATTTTTACCCAAACTTACCTCGTCCTCAATGATGGCATATGGACCTATTTCAACGGTGGGATCTAGTTCGGCGTGTCTGCTTACGATTGCCGTCGGGTGTGCATTCATTGCCTCTGTCCTTCCAGTTTGTCTACAATCTTATTGATAACCTCGGCCATTAGGCGGAGATCGTCATCCTTGCGTATTTTAAGTCGTATAGAGTAATCGCCTTCCGAAATCTTCTTCAAATCGTTTTCCAGGCGCTGAAGGGGCCCTATCAGCCGGTTGGTCAAAATTATGGCTAAAATAAAAAGTAGGATTGTTATCGGCGGTATGCTTACCATAAGCAAAAAATTTATCTTTTCCACGACAGGAAACAGGTTGCATGCTATCGATTCGGGTATGGCCAGCTGTTCCGCCATGATCTGGAATATAAAGTAATAAAGACATCCGCCTACTATAAACATGGGTAGCAGGATAGCCAAAAGTATCAATAAAATAAATTTGATCTGGAGGGGGTTCTTTGTAATGAGCCTAAATCTCATTTTCACTTTTAGATCCTACGCTTAAAATCACATATTAAAATATGAACTATGCGGGTAGTAGGATGTACACGTAAAAAATCTGCTCGTACCAGGGCGTCCTACTTGTATCCTACCGTTATCTCGTCATAGACGGCGTCAGCGCTCGTCTTTGTGGAGTCGGCGTCGGTCATAAATGCTATAGCGCCTACGTCCAATCTCGGTCCTTCCCCGAATAATCTCGTATAATCGCCGCATACATCTCTTTTTTCAAAACGCCAGTCGTCCGCCTTCCCTTTTTCTAGCACTAAAACCTTGATATTTTTTGAATATCCGCTGGTTCCGCAGGTGTCTTCCGAAATGGTATTGGACCATATGTACTCTACGACTTTCGATTTTGTAAAAAAGGCGGCTGGAAAAATAACGTAGACACGGGCCGCAAAGTCTTCTTCTTTTGTATCTTCTATCCTCTCGGGGATGCTTCTTTCGGGAAATTTATCAACGCGCCATTTCCAGGATATCACAGGCTGTTTCGATACATCTAATTTGACCTTGTAGTATAAAGCGGAAGCTGTTTTAGTGCTCTTCGCCCTGACGAATGACTCTGCCTGGTCTTGCTCTATTATATATACGACTCTTCCTCTCAGCATCTTCTCTTCCCATTCCCTCAGGGAGCTCTCTTTAGAGAAGGGGAAGTATTTTATCAATTGCCCTATTTTAAATCTGTCTTTTGCGCGGACAGCCTTTTTCAGACAACTGTCTTTTAACGACAAAATTAGCGGTATTGAGCCTACAATAACAAAACATATGATTAAAGCCCATTTTATGACGTATGACTTTCTCATAGAACATTATATTATCTTATGGCAAAAGAAGCAAGGATCATTCCTTTTGAAACCTGTCGATCACAAGAGCCATTAAAAAACACGAGTTCGCCGCGATAAAATACCCTAATTCAGTTTCGATAAGCGGGGCTAGGAGTGAAATGCCCATCAATTTCGATACTACCCCCGTCACTAAAAGGACAAAACCTAAGCACAAGAGGCTTCCTGTGGCTAGATTCATCGTGCTTCCTCCGTTTCCGGTGAGGTCTTAAAGACATTTAACCGATAAACTGTGCACCTCGCGCAAGTCATTAAAAAACCCAGAACCGCCCCAGCACTAATTTTGCCGTAGCAAATTAGTGCTGGGGTCAAGCACTGGGTAAAAAGCATAATCCCCCTTAGAAGCTCAGCTTAACTGTGCCAACTATATCCTGTGCAACATCATCTGACTGATCATAGTAGTGAGAGCCAGGGAAAAACCATGCCGCCAACAGACCGAACGAAACATCTTCTGTGTAATCCCAAGTGAGTTGAAGATCGACTTCGCCGCCGAGATACCTGT
>MHFD01000074.1:2430-2540 GCA_001804045.1 Omnitrophica bacterium RBG_13_46_9 | reverse complement strand
TCCCTTGGAACTCACGGATAGCGGAATCGAACTTTCCTCTGTACATTATATCCCAGCCGGTGTAGGTTCCGGAGAAAGCCGCCGGGTTGTGCCTCAAATTTTCCTCATCA